>NZ_DS989862.1:0-27270 GCF_000155555.1 Coleofasciculus chthonoplastes PCC 7420 | reverse complement strand
CTAAGTAGGTCGGTGGAAATAAACTCAACCTTATGAAGTTATGTTAAAAAGCCTCAAACCCTTACAAAGGACGAATGACGTAGCTTGCTTCTCGCGAAAGCGAGTTCCCCACCGTTAACTTTAATTGTCCCCACCTACTTATTAAATTTTATTGAGGATTATGTACGTTTCATTCAAGAATCCATGAGAAACAGGTGAAGATCAAAGGGAATACAGAATTATCCCATTCCCCATTCTCCCGTTTCCCATGAAGATTTTGATAGTCGATGATGATCCAGCGACAGCTTCACCCCTAATTGAAGCCCTCACCAGTCATCACTACACCGTTGAAGCCGCAACTAACCCTGAAAATGGATTAGAACTCGCTCAAACCTCTCACTATGACTTAGCTGTCTTGGATGTTACCCCCCAAAACCTAGATGGTATTCATCTGTGTCAAAAACTGCGCCATCAAGGTTCTCAAATGCCAATTCTCCTCCTGGGCGCCAAAGGAAGTAGCGCCGATCGCATTCGCGGATTAGAAGCAGGTGCGGATGATTATGTGATGAAACCCTATGATCTCTCCGAATTGATGGCGCGAATTAGAGCATTATTGCGGCGGCGTAACTCCACGGTATCCAAGGTGTTGACTTGGGAGCAGCTGCGGCTAGAACCGGATACAGGTAAAGTCACCTATAAAGGCGAATCATTACACCTAACGCCCAAAGAATACGGATTGTTAGAACTATTCCTGCGTCATCCTCGACGTATTTTTAGCCGTAGTGTGATCCTCGATCACATTTGGTCGAGTGATGAATTTCCCGGTGAGGAAGCCGTAACCACCCAAATTAAAGGGTTGCGACAAAAGCTGAAAGCGGCTGGGATCAAAATTAATTTAATTGAGACAGTATACGGCTTAGGGTATCGGCTCAAAGATGCACCCATTCAGGAACAAGAGGACAAACAAGTCAGGGAAAAAGTAGCAGATGGCACATCTGAAGCGAAACTCATGGCGGCGGTTGCCAAAATTTGGCAAACGTTCAAAGAAAGCCTCCCGGAAAAAATAGACGTATTTAGGCAAGTGAGTGTAACTCTGGCGACAGGAACCCTGAATCAACAACTCTGTGAGAACGCCAAAATTGAAGCCCACCGATTAGTGGGTTCATTGGGATCGTTTGGTTGTGCAGAGGGGTCTAAAATCGCCCGCGAAATTGAACAGCTTTTACAGACTCCAACCCCAGCAACGCCCCAAGACGCCCATAAGCTAAAGGATTTAATCGACTCCTTGCAACAGGCGATCGCAAACAAACCCACCCTTGATCAGGTTACACCCCCCACCTGTGATCCGCCCCCGGCTTCTACTTCCCCAGCCCAACTATTAGTCATTGACGATGATCAGATCCTCAGCCAACATATCGAAATCGAAGCAAAAGCCTGGGGATTGCAGGTAGATAGCGCCCCCCATCTCCAAGCCGCCAAACGAGCGATCGCGCTACATCCTCCCAATGTGATTTTGTTGGATCTCACCTTTGCTGACACCCAAGAAAACGGCTTTGAACTCTTAGCAGAACTTGCTGTTCAACACTCCAACATTCCCGTTTTAATCTTTTCCAGTCAAAATCATTTAAGCAGTCGAGTCAAAGCCGCCCGTTTAGGCGCTGCTACCTTTTTACAGAAACCCATGACTCCCCCAGAAATTTTGCAAGCGGTGACTCAAGCGATTAATCAGCAGAAATCGGGAGAATCTAACGTCTTAGTCGTGGATGATGATCCACAAATCCTCGCCCTGCTGCGCCATTTACTACAACCTTGGGGACTAAACGTCACCACTTTGGCACATCCCCAACGCTTCTGGGATGTCCTAGAAGCTGTATCTCCTGACTTACTAATTTTAGACGTAGAAATGCCCGAATATAGTGGCATTGAGTTATGTCAGGTTGTTCGTCATGATTTACGCTGGAGTAACTTGCCCGTGTTGTTTCTCTCCGCCCATACCGAAGTACAAACAGTGCAGCAAGTTTTTACCGTTGGTGCAGATGACTATATCAAAAAACCCATTGTGGAAGCTGAACTGATTACCCGTGTGCTAAATCGGCTAGAACGTCGCTCCAGTAATAGCAGTTAGTGCAATACTGCAAGGGATAGGAAGCTGGGGAGCTGGGGGAGCTGGGGAAGCTGGGGGAGCTGGGGAAGATAAGGGAGATGGGGGAGCAGGGGAAGCTGGGGGAGCTGGGGGAGCTGGGGGAGATGAGGGAGATGGGAGACAAAATTTCTATAGCCTATTAAGCTGTTCGGCATTTAAACCTTAATATCAATAATGGCGCAATCCTTGTAGTGCGTTTAGCGAAGCCATGCCGCAGGCTTTAGCGAAGCCATGCCGCAGGCTTTGCATCTTGCTCGCTACTAATACCCAATTTAAATGCATGACAGCTTATCCTGTTCCCTATTCCCTGTTCCCTGTTCCCTGTTCCCTAACAAATGACGAATGACATAAGACAAATGACTAAGCCAAACGTTGTCCGATCGCTTTGAGAGCAAACTGCGGTAACGCCATCATCCGCCGCCAGCGCCAAGGTTCTTGATAGAGTCGATACAGCCATTCCAAATGATTATTCCGTAACCAGACAGGTGCACGGGATTTAACCCCAGCCCAGATATCAAAGCTACCGCCAACACCAATCCAAATCGCTTGAGGACACAAATGCCGATTTTGGGCAATCCACAACTCTTGACGGGGAACTCCTAAACCGACCAAAATTAATGGCGGTTGTTCTTTTGCCAACCTGACTTTGAATTGATCTTCGGCTTCTGGAGACAGATAGCCATCTTCAATTCCCGCGATCGCTAGTTTCGGGTATTGTTCTTGCCATATCTTAGCTGCTGTTTGGGCAATACCCGGTTTACCTCCATAGAAAAAAACTGGATAAGACTCACCTAATTCTCCCGCCTGTCGCAGTAACGATTCTGCCAACTCAATTCCCGGACAACGTTGCTGTCGGATACCGTGGAGGAGTAGATAAAGGATGACACCCGCACCATCGGGGACAACTAATTCCGCTTGTCGGATTGAACTTGCCAAAGTTGGATTACACTCCGCCTGCATCACCATTTCTGCGTTCAATGTCACCACATGACACCCTAGGTTTTGCTGAAGGCGATTACCCAGCCAGCGATCGTAATCTTGGAGTCGGTGAACAGGTAGTCCCATGACAGGGAACGGCTTCGGGGTCTCACACATAATTAGACTGTTGCTTATCCTCCGATCAAACTAACACTTAGCAGACTATCTGATCCGGACGTTAAAGGCTAGCCTCTGGTTGAGATGGATCAATTGCTGCCAACAATGAGAAGAGACGCGATACTTCGCGCCTCTGAAATCTATCTCTACTGGAATTTGCTGACTAGATGCTTTTCACCCAGCGATCTGGGTACAAGTCAAGCAGTGCGAAGGGGCGTTCCCATTACCCTTAAGTCCACTTGTCTGTTACTTCTGTTATAAGAGAAAATCTGTAAAGATAGTAACAAGTTGAGTCGATCCATTGTAAAGCTTTCAACAAGATTGTCATTGGTCATCGGTAAGCTGTTCGGCATTTAAATCTTAATGTCAATAATGGTGAAATCCTTGCCGTAGTGCGTTTAGCGAAGCCATGCCGCAGGCTTTGCATCTTGCTCGCTACATTGAGCATCTTGCTCGCTACATTGAGCATCTTGCTCGCTACATTGAGCATCTTGCTCGCTACATTGAGCATTTTGCTCGCTACATTGAGCATCTTGCTCGCTACTAATACCCAATTTAAATGCATGACAGCTTATGTCCTGCCTCATATCTCATACCTAATCTAGGTTGACTACCCCCTTTATGAGTGAGACAAGGCAGATCGCAGAAGGCAGATGGCTTCAGCGAACAAACAGACTTCAAAGGAGTAAAGCAAAATAATTAATCGCGTAATGTAAGGTTTGATCGACTTCCACCATCACCCACAACGGCACCTGGGGAACCTCAGTTTTCCAGTCCCAATTGTAAGTACGAACCCACAAACTGGATATATTGAAAAAATCAATAATAATATGAGTGCCACAAATAATAATCAGGGATTCTAACTTGTTAGTTAACAGACAGAAGGGCAACGTGTAGACTAATCCATGCAAAACAGCCACTTGCCAATCCTTCTTCTTGCGTAATGCCAAAAAAGAATTTTGCAGTAAAAAGTCTCCCGTGCGATGGGCGATAAATTGCAAACCGAAATCAATCATGGTTTATGGCGTTCTCCAAGACAGGCAGGTTAGTCGTCGTAGATGTTACTTTATGATTACAGTGGCGTTGCCGTGAAAACTACGGGAAAAATACTGAGATTTGCCGCCGTTCAACTCCAACCTCCGGGTTTCTACTGAGGTGCGAGGCGATTGACATTCCTAGAAACCGGGTTTCTTGTGAGGATGACAACGCAATATCAACCTTTCACCCAAAGAAATCCGGTTTTTTGACCGATATCCCCTTGTGTGTGTAGATTCAGCAGTTTTCTGGATGCGATCGCGCCACAAATGTTAAATTAGGGCTGTTCCCGCTTATCCTTAAACCTAGACATGCTCAAACCTGAACTCCTCGCCCCAGCGAAGAATCTGGAACGGTTAAAAGTCGCCATTGCTTATGGTGCAGATGCAGTGTATCTAGGGGGACAAAATTATGGATTGCGGGCGCGTGCGGATAATTTTACGGACTCTGAGTTAGCCCACGGAGTTGAATATGCCCATCACCATGATGCCAAAATTTACGTCACGCTGAACGCTTTTCTCCACGATGCAGACTTTCAGGTACTCGCCGACTATTGTCAGTTTCTAGAATCCATTGGCGTTGATGGAGTGATTGTCTCAGATTTAGGCGTTATCCGAGTTATTAAAAGGAGTTCAACTCTACCGATTCACCTCTCTACTCAAGCCTCTTGTCTCAATTCCTATAGCGCCCGTTTGTGGAAAGAGATGGGAGTTAAGCGCTTAATTGTTGGTCGAGAACTCAGTATTACGGAAGCGGGTTTAATTGGAGAAGAATCGGGTATTGATGTGGAGATGTTTACCCACGGTGCAATGTGTATGGCATATTCGGGTCATTGCACAATTTCTAATTTTACCGCAGGTCGCGATTCTAATCGGGGTGGATGTATTCAATCCTGTCGATTACCCTATCACTTACAACATCAAGATAAGCAAGCTGATGATTTAGTCAGCTTCATGTCGTCCAGGGATTTGTGGGGAATTTATCAGATTAGTGATTTTTTCAAGCATAATCTTTGCTCATTAAAAATAGAAGGGCGGATGAAATCATCATTCTACGTCGCCCTCACCTGCAAGGTTTATCGCCAATTAATTGATGCTTATGCCGCTGGTACATTAGATGAACAGCTACTCAGCCAAGCCTCAGCCGAACTGCAATCAATTCCTAACCGAGACTATTTTTCTGGTTCCTTAGACAAACCAGCCGATAAAGATTCAGTCTTTGGACAGTTATCGGGAATTAATACAGGAACTCACGCTTATTTAGGCATGGTTATGGAGACAACGCCCCAAGAGATTATTTTACGGTTACTTGAACCGTTAGCCGTCGGTGATGAAATTGAAATTATCCCGTTTCAGGACAAACCGATATGCTGGCAAGTTAATCAGATTTTTTCGATGACAGGTGAACCGTTAGAGTCGATGCGAAAGGACAGTATTGTGCGCTTACCTAAACCGGATGAATCCATGCGATCGCATAATATCACCAAATTAAATGTCGTTCGATTCACTCGTTCCCCATTACCTGTTACCAGTGAAGTCTGAATTATGAATTCCCTGTTCCCTGTTCCCGGTTTTCTGAAAAATTACAATGCAATTTAATACATTTATTTCATCAATTCATGATTTAGAGCGCTGTGTCAAAGCCCGCAATTTACAAGAAGTATTATTGGAACCAATAGTATTAGCGCGACAGGGACAATTATCAAAAGCGAAGGTACATGATTTAGCCAGAAAAGCGTGGCAAAAAGAATTGCGCCCGGTACTCGTCTGGGATCTGTTAATGCCAGAACGAGTCATGAGAACTATTTGTGATCAGCTAAAAGATTGGCAACTCAGTCTTTTTGGTGCAATTCGGGTGTGTGATCCGGGTGCAGCGTATTGGCTGAAAATCCATTGTCCTGAAATACCTATCCAGTTAATTGTTGAAACAGGAAATCACAATCTGGAAGCGTTACAGGGATGGTGCGAAATTTTTTCGGCTTCGTTGGAACGGTTAGTTTTATCAATTGAACTACCGGAAGAAAAGCTAATTGAATACTGCCAAACCTTACCCGTTCCCTGTGAATTGCTAGGTGTGGGACCTATTCTCTTATTTTACTCGCCGCGATCGCTCTTGGTAAACCCGTTGCTGGAACGCCAGAATAAAGAAACAACAGAAGACATCGATTCCCTATACCGATTCAACCCTGACTCACCTCTGTACTTAGAAGCGACGGCGGCTTTTGCGGATAACCCTAATCGCCATTTCCCGACGTTAGAAACTGCCCATGGTACATTTATGTTTTTAGACAAAGATCAGTTTATTCTGGATCGGTTAGATGGGTTATGTGAGGCGGGTTTACATACAGTGCGATTAGACTTACGCCATCTAAGTCAGGAGGACAATGTTGCTATTGATATTGATAAAATTTGTCGTCAGGTGTTAGAAAATCCGGCAAAATTACGGGAAAACTGGTTCCGAGAAACACGCGCTCCTTTTTTCAAAGCGAATCGCACCACAGCATTATTTTCCCGGATGAAATCAAAACTATCTGAATACCGGAATGATGCCTGTTTAGCGGAAGTTATGGCTGGCGAAAGTGGTAAATATGTCGTTTTTTACACCTGGCGTTCCTTCGAGATTTCCCAGATTCAAGGTATGGTTTTGCCAACCGGTGAAGAGATTGTTCCCCAAGATGTTGTGTTTCGCACCATAAACGGCGAACCTGTTGATACCTTTGAACCCGAACAACTTTTAGTGACGGATTGGATTAAAAAAGCTGTTCCGGGGTCATTACTTCTGGGTAAAATGTCTTGATTAATTCAGACATGTAGGGGCGGGTTTAACAGATAACAGTTTGCCACCAACTGATAACGTGACTAAACCCGCCCTTCTAGAGTGCTAAATTAGTAGGTTAAGGTGAATGCCACTGACTTAAAGTTGGTGGGTTGAGCGAAGTCGAAACCCACCCTACGGTATATCAAAGGTTTCGGTGATTCCCTAATGCTTATTTCAGTACCATTCAGGTTAAGGTGTCAGTTATTCATGATCAACCACAGGGAATGTCTAATCCATACTTTCGCTTCAAGCAATTCACCGTCTTTCACGATCGCTGTGCGATGAAGGTCGGCACAGATGGTACACTGTTAGGGGCATGGACGGATATCACCGGTGTGCAAAGCATTCTAGATATTGGCACAGGGACGGGTTTGGTGGCGCTGATGTTGGCACAGCGATCGCAGGCGCACATCGACGCCGTGGAAATTGACGCAGAGGCTGGCATTCAGGCGCGGGAGAATGTAGCGAAATCACCATGGCGCGATCGCATTCAGGTGTATCAGGGTTCTGTGCAAGATTATGCCACGACTTGCTCAAAGCGGTATGATCTGATTGTGTCTAATCCTCCCTTTTTTGACAATGCCAGTAAAGCGTTACAAAAGGCGAGAACCGTAGCACGACATAGTGATTCTCTGAGGCAATTGGATCTGTTACAAGTGGCGGAACAGCTTTTGAGTGAGAAGGGTAGGCTAGCTGTAATTTATCCCACTGAGTCAGTCCAAATCTTCCAAGAAAAAGCCGAATCCTTTGGTTTTTCTTGCCACAGGAAACTCTCGGTTAAACCAACTTTAGCTAGTCCAACTAAACGGATTGTACTGGAACTGGGAAAACATCCGTTATCCTCTCATGAAAACGTTCTCGCGATAGAAGCCACTAGGCGGGTTTATACTCCTGAATTTATTAGCTTGATTAAAGACTTTTACCTGAAATATTAATTAAACTGTTTATATTTATAAGAATAGGTTAATTGTTATAACTCTAGATATGAGCCGGGTAGATGTCAACTGTGTAGGTTGGGTTGAGGAACGAAACCCAACGTCATTGCTTCCCAATTTTGGATTGTGAAACTCTTTACCGAGAATCAGTCTAACTTTAGGCTGATGAGAATCCTGCCAATCATAACCAAACTAGAGATATGTGGAATAATCAAAACCCCCCAGAATTCGAGCATGACGGCTTTCCCCATCCCCAACGAGATGGGGCAGATGAGACATCTCCAGACACTGAACAGGAAAGCCTTGACCCTAATCTATCGCCAGAGCATATAAAAGCGACAAAAAAATCTCTGAAGCGCATCTATATTATTCTTCTGATTATGGGTTTACTTTTAGGAGGATTGGTATCTGTAGGAGTTGTCATCGCCCTTGATCGCATGGGATTGACAGACGCCCCAGCAGATGTGGAAGAGACTGAAATGCCGTATTAAGCCGAATGGCGCTGAAAAGCGTGCATTTTGGGGTCGCCGAAACCCTTGATATACCGTAGGGTGGGCATTGCCCACCAGCCAAAATTTCAGTACTATTCCTATTAAGCCTGCCGCGCCTCAAATTGGATAGTTGTGCGATCGGTTAGTGGTGAGGAGGGCGGGTTTTGTTGTTCCGTTTTCGGTGAGGAGGGCGGGTTTTGTTGTTCCGTTTTCGGTGAGGAGGGCGGGTTTTGTTGTTCCGTTTTCGGTGAGGAGGGCGGGTTTTGTTGTTCCGTTTTCGGTGAGGAGCTGAATTTAGTCCCTAAACCCGCCCCTACGATTGTCCCTAAACCCGCCCCTACGATTGTCCCTAAACCCGCCCCTACGATTGTCCCTAAACCCGCCCCTACGATTGTCCCTAAACCCGCCCCTACGATTGTCCCTAAACCCGCCCCTACGATTGTCCCTAAACCCGCCCCTACGATTGTCCCTAAACCCGCCCCTACGATTGTCCCTAAACCCGCCCCGACAATTGTCCCTAAACCCGCCCCGACAATTGTCCCTAAACCCCCCTACAATTGACTGATGAATTACGACAAACTCGATCCAGAACTTTATCCCACAAAACTTTATCTGAGTCCTGAAAAAGATAAACTCTTTGAAAAAGGCGTGTGGCCCAAACCATTTGCTTTTAACCAGGATGTGGTCAATGTTTTCGATAATATGATATCCCGTTCAGTGCCTCTGTATCAAGAGGTACTAACCTGTGCCGCTCATTGGGCGAGAGAATATTATCAACCCGGAACGCGGATTATTGATGTTGGCTGTTCTACGGGAACATTTCTGGAACTTTTGGGGCGTTTCTTGAAGCAAAACGCTACGCTAGTTGGGATTGATAATTCTCAACCTATGCTGGAAAAAGCAGAGCAGAAGTTAGTTCAGATTAAACAGATACATCAGATTGAATTTATCTGTGACAAGGCAGAAAACTGTTCATTTGAGAATAGTAGCGTTGTCGTGATTAACTACACCTTACAATTTTTGCCGCTACAGGTGCGTCAACTCTTGCTGCGGACTATCTACGAGGGATTGGTTCCAGGTGGCTTACTCTTCGTAAGTGAAAAGGTAAAGTCACCCTATCCCCAATTTCAAGAGACAATCACCCGACACTACGAAGCCTTTAAAGCGCATAATGGTTATGCCCGTACTGAAATTGAACGTAAAAAGGAGGCGCTAGAGAATGTGTTAGTGCCTTTAACGGAAGCCCAACAGGTGCAAATGTTGTATGATAGTGGTTTCAATCAAGTCGATTCACTAATTAAATTACATAACTTTATTTCCTGGGTGGCTCTCAAGTAATAGGTGATTTATACGCATAAATTAATTGTATCTGGATAGGAGGAGATCAGCCTGTATGAGTTACCGAGAATTTACATGGTCAAAGGCGAAACAGGATTTTGGGTTACAGACGATTGAGGGCGATCGCTTTTTTCCGGTTCTACCCGAAGTACAGCCTAGTTCGCTCTTGCAGGAAATCCTGAAGCGCAATATTCCCTGGGCGATCGCGGTTGGCAATGAAAAAGCCCGTTCTGAGGCGATTATTAATCCAATTCTGTTGGAAGTTAAGCAAATCTTAGAGAAGAAAATCAGCGTTTTTTCAGGAGAAGAGTTCAATGTAGATACTGCAGCTGGACTCAATGGCACCTGTGACTTTTTAGTCAGCCAATCGCCAGAACAAATTGCGGTAGAAGCCCCAGTTTTGGTTGTTGTGGAAGCGAAAAAAGAAGACCTTAAGCGAGGGATGGGACAGTGTTTGGCAGAAATGGTGGCGGCACAACGCTTTAACCAGGCAAATCAACAAGTCATTTATACGATTTATGGCAGTGTAAGTACAGGAACAGCTTGGCGGTTTCTCAAATTAGAGGATAGTATTGTTACGGTAGATTTGACGGATTACCCTGTTCCTCCGGTTGAACAGATACTCAGCATTTTAGTTTGGATAGCGAGTAACAAGTCTGAAAAAGAAACGGATTAAGTATAGGGGCAGGTTTAGGGACTGTAGGGGCGGGTTTAGGGACAATTGTAGGGGCGGGTTTAGGGACAATTGTAGGGGCGGGTTTAGGGACAATTGTAGGGGCGGGTTTAGGGACAATTGTAGGGGCGGGTTTAGGGACTAAAGACAGCTATCCACCAATAACGGAACAACAAAACCCGCCCTCCCCACCAATAACGGAACAACAAAACCCGCCCTCCCCACCAATAACGGAACAACAAAACCCGCCCTCCCCACCAATAACGGAACAACAAAACCCGCCCTCCCCACCAATAACGGAACAACAAAACCCGCCCTCCCCACCAATAACGGAACAACAAAACCCGCCCTCCCCACCAATAACGGAACAACAAAACCCGCCCTCCCCACCAATAACGGAACAACAAAACCCGTCCTCCTCACCAATACCTGAACAACAAAACCTGTCCTTATCCATGTAAAATATTCTCTACATTTTAATAGAATACACAAAGATTCTATGTACGTGGTGATTTACCTAAATAAACAATGACAAATCATGATATCGGTTATATACCCCCTGATTATCTAGATCGCTACCCGGAAACGTTAGAACGAGAGGCAATTTTATCAGTACGCCAAGAGAGACAATCTAAATTATTTACCCCCCAAGTGAGTCAATATCGCGAAGCGGTGCAGGCGGTTCAGGATATCCACAGTGATTGGTATGACTTCTCTGATGCTGTGGTTAAAGTCGGTCGTGCTGAGGAACTCACCGCCGCACAAAAACAGCGATTGTATCACTCGTTGCAAGCCTTTTGCCCTTGGAAAAAAGGACCATTTGAACTATTTGGGATTACCATTGATGCCGAGTGGCGTTCTGACTGGAAATGGGCGCGAATTTTGCCCCATATCCATTCCCTGAAAAATCGCCGAGTGGCGGATATTGGCTGTCACAATGGCTATTTTATGTTTCGCATGGCGGATCAGGAACCAGAATGTGTGATTGGCTTTGAGCCAGTTCCTAAGCATTTCTGGAACTTTCAGCTTATCCAAAATATTGTTCAGCAACCGATGCTTAAATTTGAGTTATTGGGGGTTGAGCATATTGATTTTTATCCGAATTTCTTTGATACAATTTTTTGCCTAGGAATCCTTTACCATTATCGAGATCCGATTAATTTATTGGGTAAATTGCGACAAGCCCTAGCACCTAAGGGAGAAATTATTATTGATTGTCAGGGAATTCCCGGCGAAATCCCTGTTGCGTTGACTCCCCGTAAGCGCTATGCTCAAGCACGGGGAATTTGGTTTTTGCCCACCCAATCTTGTTTAGAGAATTGGCTAGTACGGGCTGGTTTTAGTCAGATTCACTGTTTCTTTGCTGAACCTTTGTCCGTGCAGGAACAACGCCGCACACCTTGGGCAAATATCGATAGTTTACGCGAGTTTATGAATCCTGATGATTTATCTGTAACCATAGAAGGGTATCCCGCACCCTGGCGCTATTATGTAATTGCTCATAAAAATTAAATGGAATTTTATGGGTTTTTATGAACATTAAACCAAAACTACAACTAACAATTTAGCACACCAACTACGGAATAATCCATTTCTCTCAGGTTGGCAACAGCAAATCAACGTCCAACAAAAAGATAGTTTTTGCTCCAGAATCTTGAGGAATTACTGCCACATGACGGGCAATATTCACCGTATCAGAACGACGATAAGATTCCGGTAAAAGCCGAATCGCTGAAAGTGGTACATCTATTAAAATAGGCGCGTCAGCCACAGGAATACCATAGAGTTCACCCGTTTTATTTTGCATTGTTACTAGATATCCTCCCCCATTAGCAGCTTCCGGTAAACTCTCTTTGAAAAAGCGCTGATATAAATCGATGACCGTAATTTCTTCTTCACCAGAGTGGGTGACTCCCACCTGATTCATCCCACTTCCATGAACAGGGGCGCGATTCAAGATTTTGTAGACGGATTCAATTGGTAATGCTAGATGCAAGTTTCCTAAGGTAAAAAGAATTAACTTTAATACTTGTTTCGTTTCTCGTGTCGTTTTTTCGGAAAGTACGGATTGATTTCCTTTGGATTGAGTATTCATGAGATTACTGTTCATAACAAAAATCTTTATTGAGACAACAAAAGTTACAGTCGGTGGAGAGGGCGCAGGTCGGTCAGTGGTGTTCTTACTTTTGGTCGGGATCTGGAAAACCTCTCTCCAAACCTCTCTCCTGCAAGGAGAGAGGCTTTGAATTCTCCCCCATGGAACTGGCTTCCCCCATGGAACAAAAAGCGAAGCATCCTTTGGTCTCCCCCTTTTTAAGGGGGACGGAAGGGGGATCTAAAAGGGGGACGGGAGGGGACAGATTAAGGTATTGCAGAGTTTTAAGCTTAAAATGACACAAATGCACATCGTCACCTAATGACAAAGGACAGACAAATGACAAATGACTAATGACTAATGACTAACAAGACTATTTTCGCGGATGATATCGTTGAGCGACCCAACAAACTCTTGTTCCAAATAAGGCTTAGTAAAATACCCACTCGCCCCCAACTGCATCGCTAACCAGCGATGTTTTTGACTGCTGCGAGAGGTTAACATGGCAACGGGAACGCTGGACAATTGTGGATCTTGACGCCGTTGACTGAGAAACTCAAACCCATTCATATTCGGCATCTCAATATCACAAACCACTAACTGCACCGATGCACTTTGCTGCAACTGCTCGATCGCCTCTCGCCCATCCCGCGCTTGTAATACCCGAAAACCTGCCCGTTCCAGGGTTAGCGCCAAAGTTTGTCGCAACGCCACCGCATCATCGACAATCAAGATTGTCGGTACTTGCACCGTTCGGCTGGGAGTTGGGGTATCTTCTGAACCCATCGCCGTTTCCTCGGAAGCCACTTTCGGTACAGGCGTCGCCGTTGGCGTCGTTGCTCCATGGGCAAATTCCAACAGCGCAATCCCATCAATTACTGGAATCACACTCCCATCCCCCAAAATCGTGCAACCGTAGGTATAACTAGGAGGAGAAATCGCTGCGCCAAAAGGTTTAATCACCAATTCTTGTTCTGTCACCAGACGCTCCACTTCCACAGCAAATACCTGCTGATCCTGACGCAGCACCAACAGGGGTAATTGCCATGTCTCTGGTGCAGACACGGAACTTAAGGCTTGACTGGTAAGGCTTTCGGGTAAGGGGCGCTGATAGTCCAACAGTTCCCCTAATCGATAGGTTGGTACTAATTGTCCCCGCCAATGGAGAAACCGTTGCGCCCCGGATTTTTTCACTTGGTTGGCTTTGGGAATAATAATTTCTTCGATACTGTCCGAGGGTAACGCTAACACGGTTGTCCCGATAAAACAGACCAATAATTTAGCGATGGTAAGGGTTAAGGGTAGACGCATCGTAAACGTCGTCCCGCCTCCTGGTGTGGAGGTTACCGAAATTTTACCTTTTAGCGATCGCAACTGAGTCCGCACCACATCTAACCCCATCCCTCGTCCCGATAACTGACTCACTTGCTGGGCGGTGGAAAATCCTGGCTCAAAGATAAATCCCCACAAATGCGCCTCTGAGATTGTCGCCAATTGGTCACGGGATACTAATCCCAACTCAACCGCCCGACGTCCAATTCGCTCGGCATTTAACCCTTGACCATCATCCCGGACTTCAATAATTGTTTGACTTCCTTTGTGATACGCCCGAATCTCCATTTGTCCCGATTCCGGTTTTCCCCGTTGATGCCGGATCTCAGCAGCCTCAATTCCATGGTCAAAGGCATTTCTCAGTAAATGGAGTAACGGATCATAGAGCTTTTCTAACACCGCTTTATCAACCAGAACTCCTGTTCCGGTTAACTTCAAATTCACCCGTTTGTGATAGGTATTAGACAGTTCTCGTAATACCCGGGGAAACCGATTCAAGACTTCCCCAATCGGTAACATCCGCGCCCACATCAACTCATCCCGCAAGTGGTTGAGCATTTGACGCTGCTGTTCCGTGGTTTGATCGGATTTCTTGGCAAATAGGGCGATATCATCAACCGCTTCTTCAAGCTGCACCATCTCCTCTAAAATCCCTTGGATTTGGGAATAGAGAGCGCCGTAGCTATCCATTTCCAAGGAGTCAAAATCCGCTAATGTCTTCATCGTC
Organism: Coleofasciculus chthonoplastes PCC 7420; assembly: GCF_000155555.1. Taxonomy (GTDB): domain Bacteria; phylum Cyanobacteriota; class Cyanobacteriia; order Cyanobacteriales; family Coleofasciculaceae; genus Coleofasciculus; species Coleofasciculus chthonoplastes_A. Next base: position 12,610 of record NZ_DS989862.1, on the reverse strand, counting down.
ACATCCGTGGAGCGATCCGAGTTCTGAAATCCCAGCGATCGCCCATTACCGCCTGGGGACATCGGACGAGCCATCGCCTCCACACCCGCCATCATCCCATAGCTGTACCGTTCCGGCGCAACCAGCATCTTATCTGATAAACTTTGCAATTTATTCACAATCTGCCCAAATCGCCCAAATCGATCCAGCAAGGCTCGCACAGAACCCTGTAATTGCTGATTCTGGAGGGATAAACCATTGCGGTTAATTGCTAATTCCCCAACCAAGTTATTCATTCGTTCCAGTCGATCTAAATCTACCCGCACGGATAGAGTCGGCGTGGGGGCGGGTGAACGGGGAGGAGTCGATGTAACGGGATTGTTGCTCGTCAGCTTATTGGATGAAGACGCGGTGAGAGTACGCTGATCCAATGGGTTGGATACCAACGAATTCCCCTGAAACAGGGTTAATTGCGACGCCTCTTCCAGGGCGGGAAGTTGATCAAAAACTTGCTCAATCGATTGAATCGCAACATCCAGGTTGATCGGTTCAGTCGGAACTAATGCAGAGGGTTCGGGTACAACATCCGCTTCGACTTCGGTGACAGTTTCGGGAGTTGCTTGGAGGTGATCCTCTATCTGGGCGAAGATAGAGATTTCCTGGTTAATTTCTTCTGTCTCTAAAATCTCCTCACCGTCAGACGTACCAAAAATATCGTCTAACGAGGGAATGGATAAGGGTGATTCTGCTGTGGCTGGCAGAGTATACGGTTCAGTCTCTTGAGAAAACAAATCGGCGAGTAAAGGAAGCGTTTCTGGTGACGCCGCGATCGCATCTTCCTCGACAAAGGCTTCAATTGGTTGCCCAACCGACTCTTCCATGTCCACCGAAACCTCGGTTGACGGTAGCCCCAATCCCCAATTACTTGCTTCCCACTCACCCGAAACTGTCGAAGTTGCTGGAGATTCAGCCAGGGCAATTAAAGCCTCAGATGGATTTCCTCCAGTTGTCTGTTCACCAGAGAGAACCGCTTGACGGCTGAGCTCAAAATCAGCTAAAGCTAATTGAGTAATCTCTACAACCCTGTCCGGGTGAACCTCTAACGCCTGTTGTGCCGTTTGTGCGATCGCGCCAAATCCGGGCAAGTTTAAGAACTCGGCAAATCCAGCAAACACTTCAAGTTGGGCGCGTAATTCTCCAGCTACTTCATAGTCTTGAGGATTCGCTACCACGGTAGCAAAACGTTCCAAGCCTTCAGCGACATCGACTTCAAAAATAGACACCGCCATATTGATCCCCAATTCAGCGGAACTGGGCATATAACTATCCGCCTGAGTCAGAGCATCTCCCAATCGTGCCTCAATTTGGTCAAAAATGGGAGTCCCCGTGGATATAGCCGCATCCGCGTCAAAGGAACCGGTGGTAATTTGCGATTTCAGCGGCAAACTCAGACAGTCATAAGCTTGCAGTAGTTTATTTTCTAGCTCAATGTCAATATCTACAGTATCACTATAAAGTGCCTTAAAGATATTTTCCAAGCGGTGAGCTAGAGTCGCGATTGCCTCTAATTCAACACTGGCTGCGCCCCCTTTTAACGAGTGAGCCGCTCGCATTAATTCATGAACTTTGGCAGTGCTGCGCTCATCTCTGAGATTTAATAACCCTGTTTCCAGGATTTGTAAAAGCTCCGGTGCCTCGGCAATAAAAAACTGATAGGCTTGGTCACGAATATCGGGATTAATTGCCATTTTTCATTAGTCCTTGGTCATTGATTCTTTGTTATTAGTTATTGAGTCTTGAACTTGCGCCTAGTTTGTAGTAAGCGCTTTAGCGCTTATAGCACTAAAGTGCCTACTACGAACCAAATAACTAATTCAACTTAAACTGACCCACTTCTGCTTGTAACGCTTGCGCCACTTGTCGGAGTTGTTCAAATGAGTACGATACATCACTCGCTCCTGTGGATGTTTGAGCCGCAATATTTGCCACTTTTGTCATTGTTTCCGTCACCGATTCAGAGGCTCGTGTCTGAATTAATGTGGCTTCGGTAATCGCTTCAACCAGGTCACTAATCTTGTTAGATACAGAGGTAATCTTGTTCAGCGAAGCACGAGTTTCATCCACGAGTTTTGTACCCATAACCACCTGTTCTGTCCCGGCTTCCATTGCCGTTACCACCTCGTTGGTTTCCGCTTGAATTGCCGCCACCAGCTTTTCAATTTCGCTAGTCGCATCAGCAGACTGTTGAGCCAGCGATCGCACTTCGTCGGCAACCACCGCGAACCCTCGTCCTTCTTCCCCGGCGCGGGCTGCCTCAATGGAGGCGTTGAGCGCCAGCAAGTTGGTTTGGGCGGCAAAGGTGCTAATCAGGTTAACAACCGTGGAAATCTTTTGTGACGATTCACCCAAGTGTTTGACTTTTTTCGCCGTTTCTGCTACCGTTTCGCGAATGGCGAGAATCCCGTCTACAGTACGGTTCATCGCCTGGTCTCCTTCTTGTACCATCTCACCCGCTTCTTGCACCGCCGTTAACGCTTGTTCGGCGTTTGCGGCAACCATTCGCACCGACTGAGCCATTTCCTGGGCGCGGTCAAGGGCGACGGAAATTTCTTCGGCTTGATGCAGCGCTTCTTCGGCTAGGGATTGTACCGCCACTTCATTACTGCTCGTGGTATCCGCCACTTGACTCGCCGCTGCTTGCACCTGGGTAACAATTTTCCGCAGGTTAGCAACCGTAGCATTATAAGAGTCTGCCACGGTACCGATTTCATCTTCGGTGACTCGTGCGCGAATGGTTAGGTCACCTTTACTAATCGGGTCTACCTCCTTGAGCAGTTCTAAGGCTCGCTGTTGCAACCCTTCTTTCAGTAGCCGCTGTTCTTCCGCCAGGTTTCGGGTTTGGTCAAGTAGGGTGAGTCGGTCAAGGGACAGTCGCATCTGGTCTGCTAAGCGTTGGAGAAAATCAATGTCCCCAGGTTGCCATTCGTGGGACTTTTGGCAGTGGTGAACGCTAAGTAAAGCAAAGGGTTGACCTTGCGACAGCAGTAAAACATCCAGGGTAGACTTAACTTCGAGATTTTCCATAAACTTCAACTGTTCAGCCGCTAACCCGGCGGTGGCAACATTCGTAATTGCCACAATCCCGTCATCACTGTGAGTCGCTAGCTGTTTGGGTGACAAGGGGGGATATTTGATATTGCTATTGAACGCATGAAACTGACCCCCAGTAACCGATTCAGCCGCAACCTCGCCGCTGCCATCGGTGTTCAGACGATAGACAATCACTCGGTCAGCTTTATAGATTTTGCGAGCATTGATCACGGCAATGTCGAAAATATCTTGAATCGCTTGGGCGTCAAAGGAACGGACACTGGTAATCTCTGCCAGCAAGTTTGCCTTTTCTGCTGCCAAGGTTTGTTCCTGCACCAAGCTGCCAATCTGTTGAGCCATCTCGTTAATGTTTTCACCCAAGACAGCCATTTCGTCTTCCCCAGCCACGTCTAGACGAGTATCCAAGTCTCCCTGACCAATTTTGGTCACCGCATCGGCTGCACTTACAATCGGGCGGGTCGCGCGGTTGGCAATGGCGGCGGCTACCGCTGATACGAGTAAAGCGGTGAGTGCGGTACCACTGGCTAGGGCAAGAAGTAACTGTCTTTGGGGTTCAAACGCAATCTTGGTGGGTGTGGCAACAGCCGCGCTCCAGGGTAGTTTTTGCACCCCTTCAAGTTCGTGTAAGGGAGCATAAGCTAACAAGTCTTGACTGTTATCAATCGTGTCAGTTGTCAGCGTACTTCCTGGTGTACCTGCGGTTTTCAATTGCTCAAAATCAGTAAACACTTCTGCCGCATTCTTTTGCTGCTTCTCTGGCTGGTTGGATACGAAAATTTCAGGCGTTTCTTCAGACAAGTCAATTAAGTGGTATTGGTCTCCGCCAGCACCGAAATTGGAAATCAGGTCATCTAGAGCTTCTACAGGCATACGAGAGCGGATAGTGCCAATTAGCTTACCTGTGGCATCTTTCACAGGTGCAGCCGTGTGAATCACAAATTTGCCAGTGGATTCAGAGATGGTGGGGTTTGCAATATAGGGTCCATCCAGTTTCAGGGCGGCTTGAATGTATTCGCGATCGCTGTGATTCGTTAGAGGATCTCCCTTCGATTGCACAATTACATTGCCCTTGAGATCAAACACAGCAATACTGTCATAGATTTTGTAAAAATCGACGTAGTTGTCGAGAGTGGCTTGTTTTTGAGCCAGGGTTGTTGATTCAGCCAGTTTTGGATCAGTGAGAATTTGCAAATTTGCCAGAATCTGAATATCCCCGTACCGTTCCCGCATGAAGCGAATCACCTTATCTTCAATACCTTCAGCACGAGCGATTTTTGCGTTAGCAATTTCTCGAACAATTGCGTTGTCAGCAAAATAGTAGGCGGTGATTCCGGTTACCAGTACGGGCAACGTACCAATAATGATTGCCAATGCGGTGGCTTTATTTCGTAGATTTAGCCGTTGCCACCAAGAGGTTGATGACTGTGGTTTGGGAATGGTTTGAGTCTTTGCCTTGTATCCTCCCCCATCAGGTTCTAGTCGTTTGAGAGCGTTTGAGGTTTGAGTAGAAAGGCTGTGATCAGAGAGGGGATAATCCTTGAGTGCTGAACCATTATCATTCGGTGTCAGCTTGGAAGTAGCACCGTTATTATTTGTGGAGTTTGTATTAGATGATGTTTGAGTCATGATATGAACCTCATCGTTGAACATCAATAGGGTACGAGAGATACTACTCAACTCATCCGCAAGCCAAAATAAAGCCTTGCGTTGGGTTAAGCAATACCGAATAGTGCTATGAAATTAAGCGGAATTTTTGGGGTTATATTTGTCAGCCGTCGTCAATTGGCAGCGATGGAATTTTGAGGAACTAATCTTTCAGTGTCATCAGTATCACTAACCTCTCACTCCCCTACTCCCATCTTTCCAATAAATCTGTGAAATCAGTGTTTTGACAAATGACAAAATTTACTGAATTTTGGGCATGGCTTCGGTAATAGCTGTGCCATCGAGAACGGCTAACATCTCACCACTGGATTTCACCCAATATCCCCGCAAAAAAGGAGCAAGTTCGGGAGTGACGGGAGCAGAAGGTGGGGATTGAATCCCATCGGGGTTGCACCACTCCATATCTTCGACACGGTTAACCACAAGTCCCAGCATCTGGCTTTTGACTTGGGTGGAGTTGTGCGATGAAGAACGAGTATGTAACACAATTGCGGTGTAGTTGGAAACCCCCGTTATCTGCTGATACCAAGGCGTGAGTCCCACTAAATGTCCGATATCCACCATCCAGAGAATCTCACCCCGCCAGTTATACACACCCATCACCCAAGCAGGTGTATGAGGAATGGGTACAATCTGACCAATCGGAATATACAACACTTCCGTCAACTGTCTAACTGACAACAAAGCCGTTGTATCGGGTAGCAGATGAAACCGCAAAAATTGTTCTGTGTTGCTAGCTACAGACGCAGGCGATCGCGGCTGGATCTGCATGGACGATGATAAGCGGTTTTGAGTTGATAAAGTGTCAGACATGGTAAGGAAACGTTTTGTTTGTAGTAGGCACTTTAGTGCCTTTTGCTTGACTTACCAGCACTAAAGTGATGACTACGAACTGTTTTGTTTGTAGTAGGCACTTTAGTGCCTTCTGCTTGACTTATTAGCACTAAAGTGATGACTACGAACCGTTTTGTTTGTAGTAGGCACTTTAGTGCCTTATCCTTGACTTATTAGCACTAAAGTGATGACTACGAACCGTTTTGTTTGTAGTAGGCACTTTAGTGCCTTATCCTTGACTTACCAGCACTAAAGTGCTGACTACGAACTGTTTTGTTTGTAGTAGGCACTTTAGTGCCTTATCCTTGACTTATTAGCACTAAAGTGCTAACTACGAACCGTTTTAATTAGGGGCGAATAAGCTGTTTAACTGTTCGGACAAGCTCATTTTGATCCACGGGTTTAGCCAGGTAAGCATCTGCTCCTTGTTTCATGCCCCAAAATTTATCCATTTCGCCTCCTTTTGTCGAACAAATAACGACAGGAATATTGCTAGTTTCAGCCGCCGTTTTTAATTCACGGCAGACTTCAAAACCACTGCGACCCGGTAGCACGATGTCTAAAATAATCACATCCGGTTTTTGCGTGCTAATTTTAGCCAAAGCCTCTTCGCCACTATGGGCAACCAAGACATTGATACCACCTTGCTGTAAGCAACTGGTAATAATTTGCATATCCGTTGAGGAATCTTCAACAACTAGAGCTGTTCCCATGGTAATTACCTAATGAATACAAACGAAATTGGTCAATGATAGTTAGTGTTCGCTTCAAGTTCATTCATCGTATTACTAACTCTGAACGATGAAAAATCAATAAACACCCTGTTTGATATGTTTGTGGAGTACCGTGAGCAAATTCCTGGAATTTAAAGGTTTGCTCAAGAAATCCGAGGCTCCAACAAATTTGGCGTGAAGTCGATCCGCTGCCCCATCTTTTCCGGTTAAAAAGACAATCGGCGTGTTTTGGAAACAGGACAGTTTGCGTAATTGAGTACAAAGCTCATATCCGTTGACATTTGGCATCACCAGGTCTAAAAAGATTAGATCAGGTTTGCGTACCAAAAGAGTGGGAATGGCTCGCAAGGCATTTTCTACACCAAGAAATCGGTAACCTGCCGCCCCGATTACTTTTTCCATGGTGTGAATCACCCAACGACTGTCATCTACACAAGCAACCAGGGATTGAGTTGAGGTTGCGTTTGCGCTTGTGAGCGGTGTTTTCGGCACATTCGCTTTTCCAGAAGTGGGAGTAATACCCGTGGGATAAGCTTTAACCTTCTCTTTCCCTGGCTCTAAGACGCGCCGTGGCAAGACTTGCCGTGGCGAGACGTGCCGTGGCTCGTCTCTACATTTTTCTCTGCTTTCCTGCTTGTCAGCACCAACATTTTCTCTATTCCTTACCGTATTGGGAGTGGGTGTTGGTAAATCGGGAATATTAGTCAGTTCTACCCAGCCTGATTTCAGGTAAGGCATTAATGCTTGAGCAATGTCCCCAACATGCCGACGCTGTTTTACGGCTAAGTCACGTAATGTATGGTGTCCGTCGAGTAAGTTAGTTAATGTTTGGTAAACCTCGATGGAACGGTTGTTTCGTAACTGTTCCGGTTGTTTAATAACCGGAGCTTGATTGGGAGAATACTCCCCAAGCTGGGCATTGTGCCAAGTTTGCCACAACAATTGGACTTGTGCGATCGCCTGATTAATTTCAATCAAAACCAGTTTCGTCGGTAACGAATAATTATGCTGGATTTGATGGGTTACTTGCTTCGCTTGCGCCAGATCGAATACAACCTCAGTCAGCACCGCACGAATCATATTGGCGGCTTGTTCGGGAGTGATTCGTCGTTGCTTGACCCATAAACACAATAGCTGATAGTCCCAGCATTTTTTCACATTGATACTGGCAAGATCACGCCCAATTGTGTCAGGATGAGTCAAAACTTGAGGGCAGTGAATGGCTAAATTACGTTGCCACCGTCTCACAGGATGAACTCCTCCTGTGGCATAAAGGATACCGCCTAGGTGTAAAAAAAAGATCCATTGGTGTCCCCTTAGATCGTTCAACACCAGTTCACCGCTAAACTGAAATCGCTGCAAGGTTCTAAGAGACCGAACTTGCTCTAGGGAAGAGAGCGTTGGAGTTGAGATTACAGAGGGAATTTGTCTAGCCGTCATCGGTTTTTTGCTATGACTAAGGGTTTAACAAAAGCCGGAAATGTCTAATAATGTCGGTGTTTTATACCCGCGTTAGACTTCAGTCGCTTTTGAAGGGAACATCACCCTGAAACCTTAGTTAGACAAAGTTTTTTCGTCTAAAAAAGACTATCTTTGCCAACTCTCAGAAGATTTTGAAATTTCTCTATCAGGGAACTAAACAGGAGTGCAATCACTACAGAACTCTGAGCGATATCAGACCTAGAATTGTAGATGCTGGTCTGATGAATGAACATCCTGTATCCCTACAATTAAGCTTGGAGTTCTTCAGCGTTATGCAATGAAGCCGTTAGCGCATTCAGTCATCCAAAACCTTAGAGATTCAAAATTAGTCAATCGCGAGTGGTAGAAGTCCCTACTTGGTTCAACTCTTTTTGGGGAGAATTAAAATGTGCAGTTGGTTGGTTTAGCACGTTTGACTCCTGATCGATCAGAGTTGAGTTTTTCGGCGTTGTCTTACACGTTAGACAACCTGTAATACAGGCTAACTTACTTCCGTATGTTTGTCTAGAGGACTCGGAGATGAATTGACTATTTTAGGTAATTTTTCGACAAAGCTTTACAAAAGACTCAGTTTCCTAAAGTTCAGATTAGTCCTGAGTCATAATTGCTTTAGAAATACTAGGTAAATTAACTCAATCTATAATTCCCCTTAACCTTGACCATTGGTTTCACTAGCGGGGCAGACTCACGGCATGAAAGAAGTAAACTTTTTATCTATTCAAGATATTATTTATAATTCAACAACATGGGAATCTTGAATTATTCTTGCTCGGTGTATTATTAATATATCTTTACATTAAACGATAAAAAAATGGGTGAAATTACTGATATAGCATAAAGCAGAAGAATGACTAATGACCAATAACGAAATTTGAGTGTGTAGGGGCGGGTTTAGGGACTTCGCGCAAGCTGTTAATGATAACCTTTGGTTCAAAACCCGCCCTGACTATGTTTTACGACATCTAACCTTCGCTTAAATTCATTTGACCTCGAAATCCTGTAACAATGCGACTACCATCTTTAAGGATATGAATCTCCATTTGATCAGATGCCCAGGTGATTTGGTCTTTTAATGCGGGATTAAATACACGAACGCGCTGATTTCGAGAGGAGACGGGTGAATCAGGGGAATTAATAGCCAAGGATTCCACAAAGGGACCATCAACTAAAATATCCAGTTGTCCTAATAACTCTTGTGCGCCTGGAGGAGCATCAGGTGATTGCAGTTCCCCTAAAGTAAATCCACTAAATGACATGACATTTAACCCCGCCGCTTTGAGCTTCTTGGCTAACTGCGCTAGGGCTGGTGCTTGCCAAAAGGGTTCTCCACCCGAAAAGGTGACGCCTTGATTATGGGGATTGGACAAAATTTTATCCGCTAATTCATCAACAGCAATTAACTGGTTAATTTCAAAAGACCAGGATGCTGGATTGAAACAGCTTGCACATTCTCGGTTACACCCTTGCACCCAAACCACAGCGCGACAGCCAGGACCATTTACTTCTGACTCGTCAACGTATCCCATAATATTTAGATATCCAGGAGGAATATCATTTGTTATTTGTCCTTTGTCATTGGTCATTGGTCATTTGTCCTTTGTCAAAGATTTCCACAACGCTTTCACTCAGTCGGGGCGGGTTTAGTTGCATCTGGGTGAGGTCAGAAACGATAATAGTGAAACCCGCCCCTACACCCTTCAAAACCATGCCCGACTAGCGAAGCGAAGGATCAATACTCAAAACGTAGTCAGGGCGGGTTTTGAACAAAACGTTATCATTAACAGCGAGATGAAAGTCCCTAAACCCGCCCCTACAAACGTGCCATGGCACGCCTCTACACTCAACGTGGAGCGCATCGAACAGGGATACTGGTCGCATCTTGTATTTTAGCGGCAAAGGCTTTTAAGACATCCCCACTAACTTGTTTTAATTGTTGTACAGGATAGGGACGTGATTCTGTCGGGGTATGATTACCACGTCCATCCAGTTGATGGGTTAAGGGTTTAGGGCGGGTGGGGGTGTTGAGTTGAATTTCATCGGGATGTAGCGATCGCACTAACTGCATATAAGTGTCTTGACTAAGCTGATTCGGTGGGGTTAACAGCATCGTTTGTATCCCTATATGTCCTGGATATCCCTGACGAAATTCCTGGATACCTGTCCAGATTTTCTGCCAATCGACTTCCATGACAGGACGATTGACACGCTGTAGTTGATCAAGATTCACCGCATCGAGTTTAACCGAGACTTTATCCGCCAGGGATAACGCCGCCTGCACGTCTCGATCACCTAATAGCGTGCCATTTGTCAAGACTAAGACAGGCTTGTGAGTCATTTCCTTAACCTGGGAAATAATCTCCGCCAGGTTGAGGGCTAGAGTGGGTTCGCCATTACCACTGAGGGTTACCACATCTACATCCCAAGGGGCAAAGGCGTGTAACTCTTGGATAATTTTTTCGGTAGGGACAAAAACGTGACGTTGGCTGGTGCGAACTTGAATTTCCCCTAACTGACAATAGACGCAGTTAAATGAGCAAGTTGATTGGAGTCCAATGGGATCAATACCCAGCGATTGCCCGTAGCGCCAAGATGTCACTGGACCATAAACGGAGGTGAATGTGGCGGTTGATTGAGTGGTCATAATTTTCCTCCCGTATTAGACGGGGAGTCCTCACATCGGTTGCAATGAGAAGTTTTCTCTATTGTCTCTCGGTTTTTTTCGTGCCGCTACTCAGTCGCCACAGTTTGCCATTCTAATATGACCACTGAGGGAACACTCAGGCTGGTTGTGCGATCGCCCTTCATCGGTAGAGACAGCGTAACCCCTATAGACGTCGGCAATTCAGATAACACGTCCTTGATATTATACTCGCCCACATTCGCCCCTGGGGATTGGTCGGCAAACAAATCCTCAGCCTGCAAAACTTTACCTGTATTCGTCATAATCTTTAAAGGTTGGGGGTGAGCAAATTCTGCCACCCCAGGAAAACCAACCAAACGCAGGTTAATGTCTTTAGCTTCACCTGCTTTCACCCGTTTGAATAATACAACTTGCCAAGATTGACCCGTTTCATCTTGCAAGGTATGGCGGGATTGATACAGCATTTGTCCGGGGGCTTCTTCGATTTGGCGGATAGAAGCGACGGCTGAGGGAGGGGTGAGGCTTCCCCAACCGATAACCATCAGCAGGACAAATGCACCCAGTAACAGTAGCCTCGATAGCCATCGCCGCATCCCACACCAGATAGGGATTTGGGAGTTTGAGTTTTTAATTTTTAATTGTGCCATTTTTGATTTGTTCAAACAACTGTCCCAGAGACGCCATTGAGAGTTTCCCGTTGCCCAGAACCGATTAACCCTGGATTCTGTTCAAATTTAGTCCGTGCCATCTTAGACGGTAGGTTATCTGCATGGGCTGATTCACTCTGTATATGAATATATACCCAATAAGTTATTTTGAAAATAGGTATAGGGACATTCATACCCCCTTTGCTCAAATCAGGGAAGTTCAGTGTCAAAGATGTTCATCGTTTATTGTGCTAGCGAAGCGAGAAGCCAGCTACATCGTCCTTGGAACTCTACTAGGTAATGAACGATATAGCAGGTTGGCAGTGTCGCGAGTTAGTAGAGGTAGTCCACTTGGTCAGCATTGCGCTATCCTAAAAGGAGTTAGCCCGGAAAAGAAAGATAAAGACTAGGAGGAAGGTATTATAGCTAACAAAGACAAGCAACGAATCAACCGTCAAATCAAGTCTCCTCAGGTTCTCTTGATTGATCATGAGAATAACAATCGCGGTTTGACTGATACTCGTGAGGCTCTACAACTGGCGAAAGATGTAGGTCTGGACTTGGTGGTAGTCTCTGAGCGTAAAGATGCTCCCGTGGCAAAAATTTTGGACTATGGGAAACATCAGTACCAACAAAAGAAACGCCAACGCCAAAGCTCTAAACCAACGCTCAAGGAAGTGAAACTGCGTCCCAATGTAGGCGAGTCTGATTACAGCTTACGCATCAATCGAGCTGTTGAATGGTTGAGCAAAGGCGATTCTGTAAAGTTTCAGGTGCGTCTGCGGGGTCGGGAACATCAACATCGCGATCGCGCCACAGAATTGCTAGAGCGTGTGGTGTCTGATCTGGGTGAAGTTGGCAAAGTTCAGTCTTTTGATCGACGGGCACTGGTTGTTCAGATCGTTCCATCCTAGCTTTAACCCAAGGTGGTTGGTGAGATGAGTGCTTAATAAGCGTGGCATTCATCCCAGATTAGTGTTAGGGTGTAGAAAACGTTCCTACTATCTGCTAATGTCTAATCGCCCCCAACATATTTCAAACCTTAGCGGGATATGAGGTGATCAGCATTGGGTTAACCTGATAAAGGTGAGCTAGTGGGATGTTGAACTTAGGAGGAAAGTCTTATCGCTAAGAAACAAAAACAACTGATTAACCATAAAATCAAATCACCTCAGGTTTTGTTGATTGACCATGAAAACAACAATCGTGGCTTGACAGATACCCGTGAGGCGCTACAAGTCGCTAAAGATGCGAGTCTGGATCTAGTCGTCGTCTCTCAACGTAAAGACGCTCCCGTGGCAAAAGTTTTAGACTATGGGAAACACCAATACCAGCAGAAAAAGCGCCAACGCCAGAGTTCCAAACCAACACTTAAGGAAGTCAAGTTGCGTCCCAATGTGGGTGACTCCGATTACGGCTTACGCATCAAAAGAGCGCTTAATTGGTTGGATAAAGGTAATTTAGTCAAGTTTCAAGTGCGCCTGAGAGGGCGAGAACATCAACATCGCGATCGCGCC
>NZ_DS989861.1:152635-154100 GCF_000155555.1 Coleofasciculus chthonoplastes PCC 7420 | reverse complement strand
TGAGGGAGATGAGGGAGATGGGGGAGATGAGGGAGCTGGGGGAGCTGGGGAAGCTGGGGAAGCTGGGGAAGCTGGGGGAGATGGGGAAGATGGGGGACAAAAGTTCTATAGCCCATTACCCTATTGCATAAGACACACCGAGCGTGTTACCCCTGATGAATGACAAATGACAAATGACGAACACTTCCCTTTATCAAGTCGGTGGGAGTCTACACAAAGATGCTCCCACCTATGTTCAACGAAAAGCCGATCGCGAACTGTATCATGCTCTAAAACAGGGTGAGTTTTGCTATGTTCTCAACTGTCGGCAAATGGGAAAATCGTCTCTATTAGTTCAAACCCATCATCGCTTGCAAGAAGAAGGATTCCAATGTGCCACGCTTGATATGACCATGATAGGTTCGGAAACGATTACGCCTGATCAGTGGTATAAGGGATTAGTTCTGGATTTAACTCGCAAATTTAAACTGTTTAAAACGGTTAATCTAAAAAAATGGTGGCAGGAGCAAGAAGATATTTCGTTGCCTCAACGATTTAATAAATTTATCAGCGAAATCCTTTTAACTCATTTCCCTACCAAAAACATTATTATATTCATCGATGAAATTGATAGTATTTTAAGCTTGAATTTTCCTATTGATGACTTTTTTGCCCTAATTCGATTTTGTTATAATCAACGTAGTCTAGAATCGGACTACAATCGCCTCACCTTTGCCATCTTTGGTGTCGCCACACCCAGCGATTTAATTGCCGACAAAAAGCGCACGCCATTTAATATTGGCAAAGCCATAGAACTGCACGGCTTTCAACTGGACGAAGCCCAACCCTTAACCCAAGGATTCAGCCAACAATTTGCTAAACCTGAAGCCATTATTAAAGAAATATTAGCCTGGACAGGAGGGCAACCTTTTTTAACCCAAAAGCTATGTCAACTGGTGCTAGACGTGGCGCAAAATACAGTGAGAGATGATCTAAAAATCCCACCGGGTACTGAAGCCTTTTGGGTTGAATCCGTGGTACGCGATCGCATCATTCGCCATTGGGAATCTCAGGATGAACCAGAACACCTACGTACTGTCCGCGATCGCCTGTTGAGAAACGAAGCACGGGCGGGTAGATTACTGGGTATTTATCAACAAATTTTACAGGGTATTGATATCGCTACCGATGATAGCCGCGAACAAACAGAATTACTTTTATCGGGCTTAGTTCTAAAAGAAAAAGGACAATTAAACCTAAAAAATAGAATTTATCCTGCCATTTTTAATCAGCAATGGGTTGAAGCCCAATTTACCCATCTGCGCCCTTACTCTCAAGCCTTAGCCGCTTGGGTTGCCTCCCATTTTCAGGATTCATCACGACTCTTGCGCGGACAAGCATTAAAAGATGCCCAAGACTGGTCTCAGGGCAAAAGCTTGAGTGACTTAGATTATCAATTCTTAGCCGCTAGTCAAACCTGCGATCG
>NZ_DS989861.1:35447-151770 GCF_000155555.1 Coleofasciculus chthonoplastes PCC 7420 | reverse complement strand
TTAGCATTTAGTCCCGATAGTCAAACCCTTGCTTCTGCGAGTCAAGATCAAACCGTTAGATTGTGGCAAATAGATGGCACCGAACTCGCCGTTTTGAAAGGGCATCAAAATGGACTCTGGGCGGCAGCATTTAGCCCGGACTGTCAAATGTTGGCGTCTGCGAGTTTGGATAGTACCATTAAACTTTGGACGCCGAAAAAAACCTTATTAACCTTTCTCCAAGGACATCAAGATGCGGTTTGGGGTGTTGATTTTAGTCCAGATAGTCAAACTCTGGTTTCTGGGAGTTGGGATGGTGCGATAAAACTCTGGCGACGTGATGGTCAGGTGTTGAAGTCTTTTGAGGGGCATGATGAAGCCGTATTTGATGTTGCTGTTGCTCCCCCAGTGAAGGCTAATTTTCCCTCTGAAAATGGCAGGGTGAACAAGAAAGAAAAGAATCAAGGCAAGAGTAAAAGTATTGAATTACTGCCAACCCCTGAGCTAATCATTGCCTCAGCGAGTGGAGATAAAACGATAAAACTTTGGCAGAGTGATGGGACTTTATTGAAAACTTTACGGAAACATAGCAGTGGTGTTTACACTGTCGCATTTAGCCCAGAGGGTCAGTTGCTTGCCTCTGGAAGTGGTGATCAAACTGTCAAACTTTGGACAGGAGAGGGTCAATTACTCAAAACCTTAACCGGACATACTGGAATAGTTTTTGACGTGGTATTTAGCCCAGATGGTCAGTTGATTGCTTCTGGAGGTGAAGATAAAACGATTAAACTTTGGACAAGGGATGGTACATTGTTGAACACTTTAACCGGACATGATGATAGTATTCGTGCCTTAGCCTTTAGTCCTGATAGTCAACGCCTTGCGTCTGCGAGTTGGGACAATACGATTAAACTTTGGACAAGGGATGGTACATTACTAGCCACCCTAGATGGGCATCGCGATCGCGTCAACGGTATTGCATTTAGTCCCGATGGGCGATTTCTGGCGTCTGCGAGTTTGGATAAGACGGTTAAGCTGTGGCGCGATGATGGTACACTCCTAGTCACCTTAGAAGCTCATGGCGATCGCGTCTATGATGTGACCTTTAGTCCCGATGGTCGCACCCTTGCCTCTGCTAGTGTAGACAAAACGATCATTTTGTGGGATTTAGAGCGTACCATTGACCTGAATCAGATTTGGGCGTTTGGTTGCGATTGGGTTGAGGACTATCTGCGAACAAATGTTAACGTGAAGGAACAGGACAAAAAAGTTTGTGACAATGTTCGCCATCCTTAACAGGAATCGCACGTTCCTGGTATGCTGGTGGGTTGATCAGTGGGTTTCGACTTCGCTCAACCCATCGCTCAACCCACCGCTCAACTTACCCTACAGTATATTAAGGGTTTTGGCGATCCCAAACTTATCCTTATCGCTATATATTTTTATCAATACAGTGTGGTCATTCAGAACAAAAAATTGATACTTTTATCACTTCTACAATATGGATACTTTGACAAAGTTGGCGAATCGCCGTTATTTTGACCAACACCTTCACCAAGAATGGCATCATTTACATATAGAACAATCCCCCCTATCCTTAATTTTATGTGACATTGATTGTTTCCAAACCTACAATAAAATTTATGGCACAGCAGCGGGGGATGAGTGCTTACAACGCATTGCTGATTGCCTACGTCGCTGTGTCAAACGGACAACGGATGTCGTGGCGCGTTATGGGGGAGAAGAATTTGCCATTCTTTTACCTCATACGAATGCCATGGGAGCTTTTCAAGTAGCAGAAAAGATGCGAGAGAAAATCAAATCCCAAGGCATTGAATTTAAACCGCCTGACCCGTTCAATTTACCCGCGCCTGTTGTCACCGTTAGCTTTGGCGTTGCCTGTCTGGTTGACCCCCATACTGACATTGATACCTTGATTATGGCGGCAAATCAAGCCCTTTATCTATCGAAACAGCAAGGACGCGATCGCGTTACCCTGAGTTCAGTATAAGAAGGACGAATGACATAAAATGTAAACAAATATTGCGACTATTTTTAAAATATGTTGAGAAATGCGCCAAACCTCAAATACGGTCTTATCCTTGGAACTTAAAGAAATGTGTCGAGGTTGATGATGGAACAATTTAACAAATATCGCTTGATCTGCACCCTGAGTTTTGGCGATATCTATGGACAAATCATTGCGTGGTTAATCGTCATTTTCATAAGTCTTGCCTCTGCACTGGCGCTGTGGAGTGCCGATCGCCAAATTTATGCGTTGGCAACGGTGGGATTAGTGTTGGTCTTGTCTTTGCCCTTTTTACTTTTTGCCTTTGTGACCACATTGCTCAATCATATTGAAATATTAGCAATGGATGAGCAGGAAACAACGGCGGATAATCGCAGCAGTCGCGGTGCATCCCAACCGGCTCAGGCAACGAGCTAGTAC
Organism: Coleofasciculus chthonoplastes PCC 7420; assembly: GCF_000155555.1. Classification (GTDB taxonomy): domain Bacteria; phylum Cyanobacteriota; class Cyanobacteriia; order Cyanobacteriales; family Coleofasciculaceae; genus Coleofasciculus; species Coleofasciculus chthonoplastes_A. The sequence goes on along the minus strand of NZ_DS989861.1, from coordinate 149,342 downwards.
CAGAAGGCTCTAAGTCAGACTAACTTTTCACGGGATGTGGTGTCTCTGTAGGGGCGGGTTTCACCACTATCTTTTCGGTTGCAACCGGATGTAACTAAACCCGCCCCGACTTTCGGTAGGGAATTTTAGCTTAACGCCGGAAGCCTCACGCCATATTTGTACTCAAATTGGCGTGAGATGGATAGGCGGTTAATCGATGGGGTTCAATACCCCTGAGATTGACAACCTGCGTATCAACTCACGAATAACATCGGATTGAGTTCTTTCCGTTACTTGACAAAACTTGGCGAGGTGTTCATATTCTCTATTTGATACTCGTGTTGTTACCTGTTTCATAGTTGTCAATGTGCTTTCAATGTGCTACGATTGTAGCGTATAGGTTAAACAAAATTAAAAGCTAATCGCTTGCCTGTGCATTGAACCTTGACAACCACCGAATATGGGGTTCCGTCCAGAAACCGACTACTCGTAGTCGCATCTGTGGGCGGGTAAAATTCTAGCAGTACAGAGGTATGAACACATCTTTGTATTGTTCCGGCGCGGAGGGGCATCCCGTGTCGTTAATAAAGCCAAGAGTCTCCTAAGCTCTCTTCCGGATTGTCTTGGAAGCCTACACCATACTGGACTCAGTTGGTGTAGGAGTATGTCACTAATCAGTCAAGATAGATAACAGCAGAAATTCAATCGAGTTGAGATGCGAGAACACGATGTCATTATTGTCGGCGGTGGTTTAGCCGGGTGTCGGGCGGCGTTGGAAATTAAACGCACTGATCCGAAGCTGAATGTGGCGCTGGTTGCCAAAACCCATCCGATTCGTTCCCACTCCGTTGCGGCGCAAGGGGGAATGGCGGCGACGCTGAAAAATGTGGATGCGGAGGATACCTGGGAAGCCCACGCTTTTGATACGGTTAAGGGTTCGGATTATCTGGCGGATCAAGATGCGGTGGAAATTCTTACCCGCGAAGCCCCCGATGTGGTGATTGATTTAGAACATCTGGGGGTACTCTTTTCCCGCTTACCTGATGGTCGCATTGCCCAACGTGCTTTTGGGGGTCATTCCCATCGCCGTACCTGCTATGCTGCCGATAAAACGGGTCATGCGATTCTGCATGAACTGGTAAGTAATCTCCGCAAGAACGACGTGACGGTGTACGAAGAATGGTACGTCATGCGGCTGATTTTGGAAGATGGGCAGGCAAAAGGGGTGGTAATGTTTAACCTCCTGACGACTCACCTACAAGTGGTACGGGCAAAGGCGGTGATGTTTGCCACTGGGGGCTATGGACGGGTGTTTAATACCACCTCCAATGATTTTGCCTCAACGGGGGATGGTTTAGCCATGTCCGCGTTGGCTGGGGTGCCGTTGGAGGATATGGAGTTTGTCCAGTTTCATCCAACCGGGTTATATCCGGTGGGAGTGTTAATTTCGGAAGCGGTACGAGGTGAAGGGGCGTATCTAATTAATAGCGAAGGCGATCGCTTCATGGCAAATTATGCCCCCAGTAAAATGGAACTCGCCCCACGAGATATTACCTCACGTGCGATCGCATTAGAAATTCGTGCGGGTCGCGGGGTGCATCCAGATGGGAATCCTGGAGGTCCTTGTGTCTATCTGGATTTGCGACACATGGGCAAGGAAAAGATCATGAGTCGGATTCCCTTCTGTTGGGAAGAAGCCCACCGACTGGTTGGCGTTGATGCCGTATACGAACCGATGCCCGTGCGTCCTACCGCCCATTATTCCATGGGTGGCATTCCCGTCAATACCGATGGACAGGTGCGAAGTGGACCCGATGGATTGGTTGAAGGGTTTTTTGCCGCCGGGGAATCCGCTTGTGTCTCAGTTCACGGTGCCAATCGCTTGGGGAGTAATTCCCTGCTAGAATGCGTGGTTTACGGCAAACGAACCGGGGCTGCGATCGCGCAATATATTCAAAACCGCAAATTACCCGACATTGATGAGCAAGTCTACCTCAATGCTGCTCAAAATAAGATTAATGCCTTGCTGGGTCAATCCGGAAGCCTACGCATCGGTCAACTGCGTCAAAACTTCCAAGACTGTATGACTCAATACTGTGGTGTCTTCCGCACCGAGGCATTAATGCAGGAAGGATTAAATCAACTGCAACAGTTGAAACAGCAGTATCAAAATATCTATTTAGATGACAAAGGAAGCTGCTGGAATACGGAATTAATCGAAGCGTTGGAACTGCGGAATCTCATGGTGGTTGGGGAAATCATTCTCACCTCTGCCCTAAATCGCCAAGAAAGTCGCGGTGCCCATTCTCGCGAGGATTATCCCCAACGGGATGATACCAACTTCTTGAAGCATACCTTGGCGTACTATTCCTCAGCCGGAATTGATTTGCAGTATAAATCGGTGGCTATGACCCGATTTGAACCCCAAGAACGCAAGTATTAAGCAATTCTGGCTCCCCTCTCCTCATTCTCCCCTTACTAAGGAGGAAACGTTCCCTCCCCTTGATCAGGGGAGGGTTAGGGAGAGGTTGCGTCAAACTATTGCGTTCTGGCAAGAGCTTAAGTTGACACCAATGAAGGCTTGCGCCTCTCAAAACCGTAAAATCTATTCCACCATTTTAGCGATGCCACGCCAGTGGTAGCGTGACGCTTACAACTTATAATTTATTAACATTTTTTGACTGTTTACCTAAGCTAATCATTAAGAAAATATGCAGTTCACTAAGAAAAGTATAATGATATATTTTAGTATAACATTTCTGAATTAACTCTGCTCAAAGAATTAAACTACTTGGCAGTAGATATAACAATAATCTCCACATTACTTGGAGGTTGCCATGAATTTAATACGTAACAAGCTGATTACCACAAGTTTAGCTGTAGGAGCATCTGTCATTAGTTTTGGCGTGCTATCCCAACCAGCATCTGCGGTCAACGTAACCTTTGTCAAGGAGGGAGGGAATCCCCCCGATGGCTGGACTAACTTGAACTGGACATTAGAAGGCAGAGCTGGTAAAGAACCAGGTGACTGGGAGTTTGCCACCAAAGAAGATGATGGTAATCCAATAGAGCAATTGGAATGGGAATGGCAAAACCAGGAAGAGGTTCCCTGGACGTTGGAGTGGGATGGAAATACGGTTTCCTTTAACATTCAGGATCAAACTATTTCATATTACCAGGCGACTCCACCTGCAACATCCTTTGATGGATTCTATCTCTGGACAAGAACCACGACCAGCGATGGGAAAGTCGCTCCGGGTACTAAAATGTTCTTGGAAGTCGATGCGGTTAACGGAATTGATATTGATCCAGTTTCAAGTTCCGCTATTGCGCCTGAACCAGATGGTCAAAATATCACGAAAAACTATTTTTTCAGCGATACCCAAATTAGTACTCTTTCTGGTATTGCCACGATGAGTTGGTCGGATGGAGCGCCTAACCCTAACCTGGCGGCAGCTCGTTCCCTAGTCGGCTTGAAAATTGAAGGGTTTTCTACCTCATCCACGCCTGTACCTGAACCCTTGACTCTACTTGGTTCGGCTACAGCCCTAGGTTTTGGAGCATTGTTTAAACGACAATATTCAAAACAACACAAATCCGGTTAAACCATTCAAAACATCTACCTTGAGAAACTAAGGCAGCAAATTATCTGGCGTGATTGCTGTTGTAGGGGGAAGTTGTTTTGCCCCTCCGGAGAACAGAAAACCTGCCTCTACCTTGGGAAGGGGCGGGTTTGATTTAACATTATCATCTAATAACAAAACGAAAGTCCATAAACCCGCCCCTACAAACCATGCTCAACGGGCGCTCATACTTGCGCCTGATTACAATGGTCAAATCTAATCCACAATTTTAGCTGTGTCAGTCAACTACTGGCGTGACCCACCTAAAATAAAGCTTTGTTTGTAGTGAGAACTTTAGTTCTCTAACGTCTAGCTCGACAGGGCTGAAGCCCTCACTACGAACCCAATCTATTGCACCAAATTAGCTGTGTCAGTCAACTACGCTCACATCCCCAATCAGCAATTAAGCCAATATCCTTCAGGATAATGGATGGGCGATCAGTAACCAAGGATTTAACTATTGACAATAGTGTTGCAGTGTGGTAATAGCTTCACTCAGAGCCGCTCCTCAATCTGAGTTGAAGAGAAGCTTACATTAGTCCTGTTTATCGTGAAGATTTGGTATGCTTGTGCTTCTCCTCTTCTCAAACCTTTACGAAACTTAATACAATGTAACCAACATTAACGATAAGCATATATCCTTAGTCATGATTGGCAGTCAGATTCCCTGGATAACGACGATTATTCTATTGCCGCTACTGGCGTCTCTAGCGATTCCTCTGATCCCTGACAAAGAAGGTAAAACCGTCCGCTGGTATGCCCTAGGGGTTGGCATGGCAAACTTCCTCCTCACCATCCATGCCTTTTGGCGTCACTACGATTTACAAAACTCTCAGTTCCAACTCCAAGAAACCTATTCCTGGATTCCCCAATTGGGCTTAAACTGGTCAGTCGGAGTCGATGGACTTTCTATGCCCTTAATTGTGTTATCGGGCTTCGTCACTACCCTCGCTATTCTGGCATCTTGGAAAGTCAACCGTAAGCCTCGTCTGTTTTATGTCTTGATGCTGGTGATGTATAGCGCCCAGATTGGCGTATTCGCAGCTCAGGACTTACTATTATTCTTCTTAATGTGGGAATTAGAACTGATTCCCGTGTATCTGCTGATTTCCATCTGGGGTGGAGAAAAGCGCCTCTATGCCGCGACTAAGTTTATTCTTTATACAGCAGCAGGTTCTATCTTCATTCTCGTCGCCGCATTAGCAATGGCATTCTACGGCGACACCGTTACCTTTGATATGCAACAGCTAGCCCAGAAGCATTACCCGATTGGGATGGAATTGGCGGTATATGCAGGGTTCTTAATTGCTTACGGCGTAAAATTACCGATTTTTCCCTTACATACCTGGTTACCCGATGCTCACTCTCAAGCCTCTGCCCCTGTCTCAATGATTTTAGCGGGTGTGTTGCTGAAGATGGGGGGTTACGGATTGATCCGGATGAATATGGAAATGTTGCCTGATGCCCATATTCGCTTTGCCCCGGTACTGGCTGTTTTAGGCGTCGTCAATATTATCTACGGGGCGTTGACTGCCTTTGCTCAAGATAACCTGAAACGGCGCTTGGCGTATTCTTCTATTTCCCACATGGGATTTGTCCTAGTTGGTATTGCCTCCTTCACGGCATTAGGTACAAATGGCGCAATGCTACAAATGATCTCTCATGGATTAATTGCCGCCGCGTTATTCTTCCTGTCGGGTGTCACTTATGATCGCACCCATACCCTGGCAATGGAAAATATGGGCGGTATGGCAAAACAAATGCCTAAAGTATTTGCCCTGTTTACGGCTGGTGCTATGGCATCTTTAGCATTACCGGGAATGAGTGGGTTTGTGGGAGAATTGTCTATCTTCCTCGGCATGTCTACTAGCGATGCCTATAACTCATCCTTTAAAGTAGTAATGGTACTGTTAGCCGCCGTGGGATTAATCCTCACTCCCATCTATCTACTCTCCATGCTGCGTCAGGTGTTCTATGGCACAGCTAAGGCGGAATTGGCGATGGATAATTATTTTGGAGATGCCAACCCACGGGAAATATTTATCGCCCTGTGCTTGTTAATTCCCATCGTCGGCATTGGTTTATATCCGAAGGTTGCTACCCAAACCTATGATGTCAAAACCGTGGCGGTAACGGCTCAAGTGCGTCAAGTTTTGCCAGTCGTTGCACAAGAACGGACAAACCTGTATTCTGGTAAATTCAACGCACCATCCCTACCCAAAGCCAAAGCCCAACCTTTGCTGGGTATACTTGAATAAGTTGACTCTCCAGATTATCAGGTCAACTCGCATTTACGAAACAAGTAGGGGCACGGCACTGCCGTGCCCTTACCTATGTGTTATGTGTGTTATGTAAAGGTAGTAGACTCGCACCAAGAAAAAAGTATCTTTTTAGACAACGTGGTATCAGGATGGATCAGATACAGGCAGAAATTGAGGCAATTCGCTCCCAACTCGAGGCACTACGTCAAGAACGGGATACTCTAACCAATCAGGAGGTTCAACCGGAGAATAATTCACCCAAAGCGATCGCGGCGGCTTATCGTCATCAAGCGAGGGTAGCCGCAGAGGTTTCCGCCGAAGTCCAAGGAATTGATAATGCGATCGCGGCGTTGCAGACGCAGTTAGAGCAAAAACAGCAACAGCTACAGCCTCTCGCCAAACCCAAGCAACCCTTAACCTTCGCTGATGAGGTAGAGATCGCCACTCAACAGGCTTATGATCATGCCAATCGGATTAACGAACTCGCCACTGAACTGGTGGAAGAACTTAGGGCTTTAAAATCGATCGCCAATGATATGAGTTCCAGCTATTGGCAGTTGCATCACAAGCCATTTATTACCGGGTTTAAGGGTACGTCTGTTCCCTATCTGCGAGCAGATCAGGGGGTTTTAATGATTGGCAAAATCATTATTTAGGGCTTGCTGCACAACTCCAAAATCCTTTTTATGTAGTCTATTTGCTCCGGAAAAATTTAGCTGAAAAATAAAAATTATGGTAATTTTGAAGATTTGTTAAAGTTGATTTTATTTAACAAAACTAATGCTAAATTAATAATCAAGGAACTTACAAAAAAGGAATACGTCGCCATCGGATTTGATCTAAACGCCGCAAATCCCCGACAAGCTTTCTAGATTTTCTAGTTCACTTTCTAGTGCAGGAAATCCAAAAGCAGTTTGAAGTCTGGAAGTAAAAATCCAGATAAATCCAGGTACAACCGATGAGATTGTAGCATGAGTAGCACTCAAGACTATCCAGCACAAACTTCCCCAAGGTCATGGTTAGCCAATATCCTAATTATCTTAGCGGGTGCAGGGTTGATTTATTGGTCGTTTCGTTTACTACAAACCCGATTAACGTCGGTGATTAGTCGCGATGCTATCATTAATGGCGTTCTCATTGAACTCAAAGCTCCCGCTGCAGGAGAAGTATCAAAACTCGCCGTTGAAACCGGAGAAGTAGCGACGAAAGATAAAGTTTTACTGGCACTGAAGAATGAACGAGTGAGTCAACTTGAAGTTCAGGAAATTACCAGCCGAATTAATGAGCAAAAAGCTGAAATCGAACGCGCTAAAGCTCAGTTATCTCGGCAGCTAGCCCTGGTAAAAATATTGGAAATAGACCATCAAAACCAATCGAATTTACAAGTCCGTGAGGCTAAACAATCAGTGGCACAAGTCCAATCAGATTTACAAGCCGCTCAAGCGCGTTATCAGCTTGCTCAAGTTAACTATAAACGCACAGCATTTTTGACCAATGAAGGGGCATTACCAAAAGCTGAACTGGATACAGTTAAGTTAGAAATGCAGGAAAGCAAAGCGGAGATAAATCGCTTGAATGCTCGCTTAGAAGCTGCCCGTGCGGAGGAAAAAGCGGCTCTTGTGGGTTTATCATTAGATCGAAGTAGCAGTAACTATGATCCGAAAATACGCTTACAAGAACTACTGTTAGATATCGCAGATCAACAGAAAATCATTCAAACGCTACAGCAAACCGTTAAAGATGCTCAAGCCGAATTAGCCCAAGCTCAAGCTGATATGCAGCGACAACAAACGGTAGAGGTAAAAACACCAACCACGGGTGTTATTTGGCGTCTCAATACTCAAAAAGGTCAGTTTGTGGAAGAAGGAGACACTCTAGGAAATGTAGTGGATTGTGGGCGACGCTGGGTTGATGTTTACGTAGAAGAACGCGCCTTGCGATCGCTCCAACCCGGTACACCCGCCACAATTGAACTCTATGGCTCGAAATCTCAGGTGTTTCAAGGAAAAGTCAGTTTAGTGCGATCGGGTTTAGGGCGACTCGCAGTCGGGGAAGATGTGGCGATTCCCCTCACCCCAAATTTGCCTCGCGATAGCCAGGTGCGCGTTGAACTAGCTCCCGATACAGATAAAGGTGAACCCAATCTTTTCTGCTATGTCGGGTATACCGCCCGAGTCAGTTTTCAAGTTAAATAAAATCAACAGACTTACCCTTTTATAACCCATCAGTTGCCATGAAAAATAATCTCAACGAACCCCAATCCTTACCGAAAACTAAAACCAAAACTCATATCTACCCCTGGGCTTGGACAATGTTCGTCAGTAGCGTAATTCTCTTTATCGGTTCAGTATTTTTCAGTACTGTGACTAGCACTGGACCCGCATTATTTTCAACAGAGGAGTCATCCAAAGATAATCCGGAAGCCCATTCTTTTCCTGGAGAACCTGGAATCCACCCTGACAGCGATTTGCTTAATTCTCCGCAGAAAAATTTTCTGATACAAAGGTTTGAGTAGAAAGAAACCCAAATAAATGGAGTGGATTCTTGTTTTTGAATCTCAAGTTTACTTTACACTAATACAAGTGGGTCGCCTCTACAGGTTGTTAAAAGAATATGAATAACACCAATGCTGCGGAAAAAACGTCAACCCACCTCCTCAACTAAACCGAAGACCAAAGGTTTAATTTCCCCTTGGGCTTGGGCAATCTTTATCGCTGGAATCGTGCTATTTTTCGGCACAGTCTTTAGCGGCAATTGGACTAGCAACAGTCCCACCTTTTTTTCTCCAGAACAGTTGCGTCCAGATGTTCGCCCTTCTCTCCTTTCAACTTCACCATCCAGTAGAGGAATTATTCCGTCAATTCCCTCCGATGAAACCCAAAAATCTAACTCATTAGTCGCGCCATTACATCCATTCCCTAACCGCTCTCTCCCGGAATTTATTCAGCCGCCGGGACAACCTTGGAACCTGTTATTTCCGACGATTGTTGTTGCCTACATCTGTTTGCTGCTGCGCTTTATTCCCTCCAATAATTGGACTCGTTTAATTGTCAAGGGTATTCTCTTGATATTAATGACGCGCTATTTTATTTGGCGCACCATCGCTACGCTCAATTTTGATCATTTGGCAACTGCTACCTTTAGTCTCCTGATTTACTTTATTGAATCACTAGGTATTCTCTCGTTCATCCTTCATATTCCCCAAAGTGTTTGGTCAAATGCCAAACAACGCAGCGCCCAAGCTGATCGCTATTCTCAGGATATACTCTCTGGCAAATACCAACCCTCCGTAGACGTTTTTGTTCCTACATATAACGAACCCGAATCTGTGGTAAGTCGCACAGTGATTGGTTGTCAAGCGATGGACTATGCCAATAAAAAAGTTTACATTCTCGACGATACTCGCCGTCCCAATATCCGCGCCCTGGCTAAGGAATTGGGGTGTGAATATATTACGCGCCCGGATAATCAACATGCAAAAGCTGGTAATCTCAATAGTGCCTTACCCAAAACTCAGGGAGAACTGATTGCGATTATGGATGCTGATTTTGTGCCATTCAAAAACTTTTTGACGCGCACGGTTGGCTTTTTTCTGCAGCCAAAGATTGCCCTAGTTCAGACACCGCAAGCTTTTTATAATCCTGATCATCATGCTCGAAATTTAGGAGTTGATCATATTTTGTATGATGATTTAGCTAACTTTTTTGGTTTTAGTTTATCCTGTCGAGATGTTACCAATAGCGTGCTTTGTTGTGGTACATCTTATGTAGTCAGGCGAATGGCATTGGAAGAGGTGGGTGGATATAACACAATTTGTCTGGCAGAAGATTCTCCTACCTCTACAACTATGTTAACTCGTGGCTGGCGCTTGATTTATTTGAATGAAGTGCTTTCAATGGGAGAATCAACCCGCACCTATGTGGATTTTCTTAAACAACGAACGCGCTGGCATCACAGTAATTATCAGATATTTTGCTGCGGGGATAAGATACCCATTTGGTCTACAATGAATTGGTTACAAAAAAGCTATTTTTTTACTTTTTTCCTGGGGACATTCGATCCCCTATTTCGGACAGTCTTCATGTTTACTCCCTTAATGAGCCTAATTTTAGGTATTTCTCCCATTGTTTCTACAACCCCGGAAATGATCTATTATTTTTTGCCCTGGATATTACTAATGGCTGGGAGTACAGGTTGGGCAACAGAATATTGTGGTTCGTTCTTTTGGAATGAAGTTTACCAAACTATCCTTTGCTTTCCTACCTTAAAGTGCCTGATATTTGCGATTCGTGATCCTTTTGGTTTAGCATTTAAGGTCACCCGTAAAGGGGTGAAAGCAGAAACGAAAAATTACAATCTCAATCAAACCTGGCCCCTGCTAGTTGGGGTAATATTGATGATTGCTGTCCTCTGTCTCCATCTGGTGGGTTATCACTGGGGGGTGTGGCAAACCGCAGCGTCTTCTGAATTTGCCATGATCTTTCTGTTGCTGATCTACAATATCATCATTATGAGTATCGCTTTTCTCGCCGCGATCGACCAGCCAGAGTGCCGAGGGATGGATCGATTTCCGTTGCGTACAGGTTGTACGCTTAGAGTTGGTGATTTCTCTAATCCTAACCATTCAATTTCCCGTGTTTATGAAGGATATACGGTTGACCTTTCTGAAGGTGGCGCGAGAATTATTTTGATAACCGATAATGTGGTGATAGAGAATGAACCCATTTCTCTAGAATTGCCCGATTATCATTTTTCTGTAACCGCAAACTTGCGCGGCTACACTGTCAACAGAAATAATACTGAATTCACCTTAAAATTTGTCAACGTCACCACTCAAAAAAATCGACAATTAGTCGAGATACTTTATACAGATATGACGTGGTGGAAACGGAGTAAGAGACCCGGTAATTTAGATGTATTAATCGCGATGCTGGCATCTTTGTTGACTCTTAGACCTCTACGGAGTAAATATAATTGAGGCGGGTAAGCTGTCATGCATTTAAATTTGACTGACATTAAGATTTAAATGAATAGATTTTCAAGATAAAGGTTGGTGACTTTTTAAACCATAGGCAAAAATTCTAAAGCAGTTGTTCTAACAGATTCATAATTTACTTTCCCTTGCTCATTGCGGGGTAATTGTTCAACAGGAACCCAATATTTAGGCTGCTTAAACCTACTTAACTGATTGACCAGCGCGGCTTTTAAACTATCCACAGAAACGTCCGATGCGCGAGGAACGTAAACCGCTGTAACGGCTTGACCCCAATAATTATGCGGTATGCCAATCACACACACATCACGCACTAATTGGGTGGCTAAAATAGCCGCCTCGACTTCGGCTGGGAAAATATTTTCACCTCCACTAATGATTTTATGACTGTGCCGTCCGACAATAGTTAGATATCCCTGATCATCAAAAAATCCCAAATCATCGGATTGCAGCGTTGGAATTTTATCAGGCGTTGCATGACTATTAGGGATTGGTGATTGGGGATTGGGGAAGTGTAGAGATACGCCATTATTCCTCTGTAGGGGCGAGGTTTGAAAATTCGCGCCAGTGGTTGACGATAACGTTTCCTCAACACCCGCCCTGATTGGGACATGGTTTTGAGTTAACTCTCCATCTTCCTTATCTCCTGAAGAATAGTAACCCAATGCCAAAGACTCTGCTGCAATCGTGACAATTCCAATTTGATTTGTCCCCAAAAATTCCCCGGTTGTACTGCAAATGGTAACGTGGGCGTGAGGGAGAACTTGACCGCAACTATTATTCCCCGCTAAAAATGCGTCCGGTTTCAGAGTAACCACTTGAGACGCCGTTTCCGTCATTCCATAAGTTGGCGCTAAACGAATACCCTGTTGTCTCGCCTCAGTTAAGAGAGACTCATAAGCTGGCGCACCACCTAACAAAACCGTGTGAAACTGGGATAACCAATTTGCTGCATTCGCCCGGAGTAAGCGTTGTAACTGAGTGGGAACTAGGGAAATAAAAAAATCTCTGGGGTCAATATCTCGTCCTTTCCCCGCCACCACGTCTCTAAAGGGTAGACTAGCAAACTGTCCTCCTGTGGTTAGCGATCGCAGAAATTGCATTAACCCACTCACATGATACACAGGCAAGACACAGAATGAGTTCACTGGCTTTTGGTCAAAATACTGATGAAACCCTCGCACCGACGCCATTAAAGTATCCCAACTGTGCATCACGAAGCGAATCTTACCAGAGGAACCCCCTGTAGGAATCATTATTTTAGGGTTCGTAGTAAGCACTTTAGTGCTATCAGCGTTCGTAGTAGGCACTTTAGTGCTATCAGCGTTCGTAGTAGGCACTTTAGTGCTATCAGCGTTCGTAGTAGGCACTTTAGTGCTATCAGCGTTCGTAGTAGGCACTTTAGTGCTATCAGCGCTCGTAGTAGGCACTTTAGTGCTATCAGCGCTAAAGCGCTGACTACAAACGCCCAATTCAGTGACACCCATTGTCGGTTCCGTCTTGACTATCCCTTGTCCCTTATTTTTGACAAATGACTCTTGACGAATCACCGGTGACAAATCTCCCCAAATTAAATCGGGTTGAACTAATGCTAAAACCTGCTGCCATTCCGGTTGTGTCCAGTTGGGATTGCCCAAAACTACTGAACAATCGGCAGCAATAGCGGCGCTCAATGCAGCAAGGAATCGCCAAGGGTTAGATTCAGCCAAAATAATCTTAGGAACGGTTTGACCTAGAGACAAATTAGAAAATTGAGCAAATAATTTATGATTTATTTCTTGGAATTGCTTATTTTCAAAACCAATGAGCCAATCATTATTTCGCTGTTTTATATCGATTAAAATAGAATTCATGTCCTTAAACCCACCCCCAACAAAATTTTAGGGCGGGTTTCGCATTCTAGTTAGAAAATTAATCCCTAAACCCGCCCCGACAAATACCCTGGTTCCCCTATCTCTTACCTTGCATAATTAACCTTACACCCGTGCTAGGCGCTAAGGTTACACTCCGTCGCTGAGGGCGCTCAGGTTGCTGCTGTGCTAGAGTTAGTTGATACTGAGAGGCAATTTTGGCAAGGACTAATTTCATTTCAAAGAATGCCAAAGCTTCACCAATACAGCGACGTATCCCACCGCCGAAGGGGAAAAACTCATAGGGAGAAAACTTGCGTGCTAAAAAACGTTCTGGCTTAAATTGATGAGATTCTGGATATAAATCCTGGCGATGATGAGTTAAATAAATACAGCCATAAACTCGGGTTCCCGGTTGTAGTTGATATCCCATCAGTTCAACAGGTTCTTTCACGGCTCTCGGTACAGTTAAGACAGCCACAGGATAAATCCGCAAGCTTTCCTGGCACACGGCTGTGAGATACGATAAACGAGCAATGTCCACAGGGTCTGCTTGTTGACCCAGAGAATCCAATTCCTGCAACAGCTTGTTCTGCACATCAGGCGATCGATAAACCCAATACAAAGCCCACGCGATCGCAGTAGCGGTAGTTTCGTGACCGGCTACTAATAAAGTAAACAATTCATCATGCAATTCTTCATCTGTCATGGGTTGACCTTCTTCATCCTGTGCCGATAACAGTAGGGTGAGAATATCTGAACCCGAAGAGTCTTTCTGTTGACGGCGCTCTCGAATTTCCGCATAGATTAGCTGACTCACTTGCTGCTTTAAGCGACGAAACGCACCCCAAGGTGTCCAATCTTTCTGTAGGGCTGGAAAAAAAAGTAATCCTGATGTGAAGGGAGATTTAAATTGATCCATCATGCTAGCAATTAGCCCTTTCAGTTGACCAAATCGCTCTGGATCATGAATACCAAAAACAGAATTTAAGATAACTTCTAAAGAAATTTCTTGAGCTAGAGAACGAGCCACAAAGATTTGACCGGGACGCACCTGCTGCATTACCTTATCCGTTAGGTCACAGATAAGTTGCCCATAAGTTTGGATGTGTTCGCCGTGAAACGGTGGCATTAAGAGTTTGCGTTCCCGACGATGGGGATTGCCTTCTAGCACAAATATTGAATGATCTCCAACAATTGGCTGCAAAAGCCTATCTGGAGGAGCTGTAAATTGCTTGGTATCGTTGGTGAAAATCTGTTGTAAGGCTTGGGGATGACTGACAAACAACATACAGGAATGATTGCTAATAACAGGCGCATTGAAAATATCACCATATTGTTGTCCTGCTGCATCCATGTAATCCAGCGGCTTAGTAATCCACTGAATTTTTTGCCACCATTTGGGGGCTTTTGGTCCTTCGGGTTGTTTAGTTTTGACTTGAATCATAAGCTGTTGAGCCGTTGAATTTTGATTTTAAATTTCTCAAAGGGAATAGAGAATAGGCAACAGGCAATAGGGAATACAGAATTGAAACGCCCATCCACTTAGACAAACCAGTGATTAACTCCAAACCCAACTGCCCGATGGGGATGAGATAATTCTACAGCTAAATTGAGAACCGCTTGTCTGGCGATCGCACTTTCAAAGACGGAGGAGAAAACCACGTCGATATCGTGGGCTTGACAAAATTGTCGGAGTTGTGTAGGAGAACCCGCGATCGCCGCTTTAATCACAAAGATTCCTCGCCATCCCTGCTGGTAACAGGTTTTGAGTTGGTTCAACGTAGCAACGGATTCATCAAGGGCGATCGCTGTCCTATACTGGTCATACATTGCCCTCATGGCGGCAAACTCTTCTGGTGGCAAGGGTTGTTCCAGAAACTCGACTATTCCCGCCTGATCCGCCACCTGCAACCACTGTTGAGCTTGATGCTGTGTAAGTCCCCCATTCGCATCTAAGCGTAATTGAGCCGATTCAGGTAAGATTTGAACCAATTGTTCAAACCACCTCAGTTCCGACTCCATAGAGGTTACACCAATTTTCCATTTAAACGTGCGATCGCCCTGTTGCCAACCTTGCTGCCAAGAGGTTAACGCGGCTTCCCCAGTGGGCAAAAGATAACTGTATTTCAGCGACGCATGGGTTAACGACTGGCTTATTTGTTCCGTTTCAATACGACTCTCTCCCTCATCTTCCCCATTACTTGTGACTAACCCATCCCACGCTGACTCAAAGCCAAACTGACAGGCGGGAAATTCAGCCGGAATCGAGAAAATATCGGTTGATGTAATCTGAGACGGGAACTGCTGACAAACGGTTAGGGCTTGTTCTAAGGTTTCAGAACCAAACCAAGGAAGTGGGGCAATTTCTCCCCAACCCACTCGCCCCTTTTCATCCACCAGACGCAGGATAATCCCCTCGCGTACTTTCCAGATGCCATGATGAGTGGTTAGGGGATGTCGAAATTGGCGCTGGTAAGGATTAAACTCAAAACGATACGTCACCGGAAACCTGTTTAATACTCAATAGTGATAGAGGAGTGGAGGAAAATGCAAGAACTCATCCCCACCAATGGGTTTATGCCCAACTTATGGGAAGTCTCTGGCGGATTAACGGAACGCGCTTGGGTAGAAATCGATCGCGCGGCACTTGCCCATAACCTAAACCAATTAAAACAGCTTTTGTCTGCCAAAACCCAACTCATGGCGGTGGTGAAAGCAGACGCCTACGGACATGGTGCCACAATGGTTGCCCAAACCGCACTCGCCACAGGTGCTTATGGATTATGTGTCGCCACAGTAGAAGAAGGTATTCAACTGCGAGAAGCCGGAATTGACGCGCCCATCGTGATTTTAGGCGCAACCAATACCCCCGAACAAGTGCGTGCGATCGCGCATTGGTATTTACAACCCACTATCTGTACACCCCAACAGGCTTTAGTTTTTTCGGATACCCTAAGTCGTTGTCAAACACCCTTATCGGTTCATCTCAACATCGATACTGGGATGTCTCGCTTGGGAATGTCTTGGCAACAAGCCACAGAGTTTGTGCAATTAGTCCAGCGATTACCCCATTTAAAACTAGCCAGTGTCTATTCCCATTTAGCCACAGCAGATAGTCCAGATCCCACCGTGATGAGACTACAGCATCAGCGGTTTGAAGCGGCTATTGCCCAACTTCACGCGGCGAATATCGTCCCACCCTGCTTACACTTAGCTAACTCCGCCGCCACGTTAACTGACCCCGCCTTGCATTACGATTGGGTTCGAGTCGGATTAGCGCTTTATGGACTCTATCCCGCACCACATTTACACCCAAAAGTCAACCTAAAACCCGTCATGCAAGTCAAAACGCGGGTCACTCAAGTGAAAACAATACCGGCGGGGACAGGCGTGAGTTATGGATATACATTCAGGACACAAAAACAGCTACGTCTAGCGGTAGTGGGTATCGGTTACGCTGATGGCGTTCCCCGGAATCTCTCGAATAAAATGACCGGATTAATTCGGGGTCAACGGGTGTCCCAAATTGGGGCGATTACCATGGATCAACTGATGTTGGATGTGAGTAATATTCCCGATTTACAGGTTGGTGAAATCGTCACCCTAATTGGACGAGACGGGGACAGGCAAATCTCTGCTGATGACTGGGCGATATCGTTAAACACAATATCCTGGGAAATCCTTTGTGGCTTTAAGCACCGACTCCCGCGTGTGGTCGTTTAAGCAGAATGTTGTACTCCATGTCTGAGCTTGTCTTAGACGTCGCGGTTAAAAGTATCAGTCTGCCTACTCCATCAATTGTTCTTATCATTAGAAGGGACGTATTAACAAAACTCAGCGTTCAGGCATCGAAACATCGGTCTGTATTAAAAACATCTATGCAAATTTCTCCAGAAAAAGCCGTCGATATCCCCACCCCAACCATTGAGCAAATGACGCTAGATGTTGGGGGAATGAAATGTGCAGGCTGTGTCAGTGCGGTAGAACGACAGCTAAAACAGCAACCCGGAGTTATTTCCGCCCAGGTCAACTTGGTTACAGAAGTGGCTGTGGTTGAGTATGAAGTCAGTCAGGCTGATCCCGCCACCCTAGCGGAAAAATTAACCGCAACCGGGTTTCCCTCCCAACCCCGTTACTCCCAAGCCGGGGAAACCTCAGAAGAACGCCTCACCCCGACTCAACGCCATGAACAAGAGGCAAGGGAACAACTGCAGCAATTAATAATTGCTAGTGTCCTAGTTATTCTCTCGACCATTGGACATATTGGTCATTGGTTTAATGGACCCATGTTACCCGTGTTTAGCACCATCTGGTTTCACTGGGGATTGGCAACCTTAGCCCTGCTAGGACCTGGGCGTCCAATTATCAGCGATGGCTGGCGGGGATTGCGGCATCAAACCCCGAATATGAATACCTTGGTAGGATTGGGAACCTTGGCGGCTTATTGGGCGAGCTGTGCCGCATTATTGTTTCCTCAATTGGGCTGGGAATGCTTCTTTGATGAACCCGTGATGTTACTTGGCTTTATCCTGCTAGGACGTACCTTGGAACAACGGGCAAGGCGTCAGGCATCAGCGGCTTATGAATCATTATTGGCACTGAAACCCAAGGTAGCCCGGTTAATTGGTAAATCCACCCCCACAGCCACAGAACTGGGGATCGAGATTCCTGTCGAACAAGTTCGCGTGGGCGAGTGGTTGCGGGTTTTGCCGGGAGAAAAAATACCCGTTGATGGGGAAGTGGTGACGGGTCAGTCGTCGGTGGATGAGTCAATGTTGACCGGGGAACCCTTACCTGTTCTCAAGCAACCCGGTGATCCGGTTACGGCTGGCACCTTAAATCAATCCGGTGCGATCGCGATTCAAGCCACACGCATTGGACAGGAAACCACATTAGCGCAAATTGTCGCCCTGGTGGAAGAGGCGCAAACCCGGAAAGCCCCGGTGCAGAATTTAGCTGATAAAGTCGCCGGGTATTTTACGTATGGGGTATTGACAATCGCCACCTTCACCTTTCTATTTTGGGAGCTGGTGGGGACAAAAATCTGGACTCAGGTTCTAGGGGAAGGAGATTCCCTGATCGGTGATTCAACCTCACCCTTACTATTGAGCTTAAAATTAGCGATCGCGGTATTAGTGATTGCCTGTCCCTGTGCCTTGGGATTGGCAACCCCGACAGCGATTCTAGTCGGCACCAGCTTAGGGGCAGAACGGGGCTTACTGATTAAGGGGGGTGACATCTTAGAACGAGTCCATCAACTCGATACCATCGTCTTTGACAAAACAGGCACTCTCACCCAAGGAAAACCCACCGTAACCGATTGTCTATCTATTGGAGAATGGGCAGAGGAGGAAGATGGGGAGACGGGGGGCACAGGAGCCGAGGTGTACAGTGAAAGCTCGGTCAGGGCGGGTTTTGAACAAAGCTTATCCTCAATAGCTGGCGCGAATTTCCTAAACCCGCCCCTACAGACGAATAATGGCATATCTGGTAACTCAAAACTCCTTCAACTTGCCGCCGCAGCCGAAAGAGGCACAACTCATCCCCTCGGAGAAGCGATTTGTACAGCAGCAGCACAACAAGAGTTACCTCTATTAGCCGCTAAGGATTTTTATACCGAAGCCGGACTAGGAATATCTGCCCTAGTGGACAATCAATCGGTATTACTGGGGAATGAAGATTGGTTACGTCAGCAAGGCGTGACTATTAGTGATACCACCCAAGCCCAAGCCCAAACCTTAGCGGCTGTCGGGAAAACCGTGGTGTATTTAGCCGTAGATGGAGAATTGGCTGGACTCATTGCCCTAACCGATTTACCCAAACCCGATGCCAAAACCACCGTAGAACAGTTACAGGCGATGGGACTGCGGGTGATGCTGCTAACCGGAGATCAACCCAATGCCGCCGTGAAAGTGGCGCAACACCTTGCCATTGATCCAGCCAACGTTATGGCAGGTATCCGTCCCGATGGCAAAGCCGCCGCGATCGCCCAACTGCAAACCCAGGGAAACTGCATCGCCATGGTTGGAGATGGAATTAACGATGGTCCAGCCTTAGCCCAAGCTGATGTTGGTATCGCCCTGCAAGCTGGCACAGATGTTGCCCGGGAAACGGCGGGGATTATTCTTATGCAACCAAGCGCTAACAGTCCTCAAGCTGGCGGCTTGCTGGATATTGTCCAGGCGATTCAACTGTCTCGCGCTACCTTTAACAAAATTCGCCAAAATCTCTTCTGGGCGTTGGGATATAACACGTTGGGTATTCCAGTAGCGGCTGGTGTACTGCTACCCGGATTTGGTATCGCTCTCAATCCGGCTGTAGCTGGCGCACTGATGGCATTTAGTTCAGTGACTGTAGTTAGCAACTCTCTGCTATTGCGTCGAGGTTGGAACTCTGACAACGGGGTGTAGAGTGTGGGGTTTGGGGTCTTGGTAAAATACTCATCCTTTATCCCGCATCATCAGGCAAGACTGGGAAAATTCACACCCGTTCGTTCAATGGGTCCTAACCTTTATGTAGTAGAATACAAAGTAATGGTGGTGTCTGGATGATTCTTTTCAAGTCTCGCTTACCAAGCGGCGAAGGCTGGTAAATCTTAGGTTATCACCCGCTTTCCTCCCCGCCCATGTTAAGCATGGACTTTCTGCGGAGCAGGACAAAGTCCGGTATCCAGCGGGAAAGTAGGGTGAACGTGATAGCCAAATTGAGAAAGTTTTATCGGTACGAATTTACAGCCTACTTGTGGGATCTTCTAAACCGGGAGTGTAACGCAGCTATTAAGATCACCAGAGAGGAGTTATTACATAGTCCTCATGATAAAAGCCGGAAGCACTGCCAATTAGCAGAACCCCAAAGGAAGCCTACAGGCTCTCCAGGAGGGTCAGTGTAAAAAAATGTCACAAAATTGTAACATTAGAGTCTATGCCATGATCTGCATTAATGCTTATGATGATTGAATGGGGGGAAGACCAAGTTGAAGGTCGGCAATTCGGTCATTTCTTCTTGATACGTTAAGGAAAGATTATTAAGCAGTTTGCTAATGTAAGAAAGCATAGACACAGCGACAGTGAATTAACTGCACTCTCTATCCCTATTTTTCGATGTTCAATGCCTGCAAAATCCAATCAAAACCATCTGTTAATTATTGAAGACGAAAAAGGACGCAAGGAATATACCTTGGAGGAACCCGTCTATTCTATAGGCAGAGATCCGGATGTGGATATTCGTTTGTTCTCACAATTTGTATCTCGCCGACACGCCACCTTAGTGCGGCGAGAACGAGAGGACGGCAGTCTCTACTACCGCATTGTCGATGGTAACCTCAAAGGTAAAGCCAGCGCCAACGGACTCGTAATTAACGGTCGTAAACTTCAAGCCCACGATCTTGAAGATGAGGACGAAGTCGTCTTCGGTCCTCAAGTTAGTGCCAAATATTACATACTCAAGCGAGACTCTGTTCCCACTGGACCTCCCGATGAGTTTGATATCACCCTGATTAGCCCAAATATGATGGGGGGAGATCCAGATGACTGGACACCCTGATTATTAGCCCAACTATGATCAGGGAAATCCAGAGGATTGAAACCAGAGGATTGAAACAAAACCAGAGGATGTCAACCAGCAACACTTTCTAAGAGTTGCCAATGGCGGTTTTGGGCAACCGCCTCTTGAACTTCATAAAACTTATCGTGACAGTGGTTGTCTACCTGTAAGGGCAACTCTTCATTTTTGATCACGAAATTCATGCGAATTTCCTGATCGGTAGCCATCGATTTGTCAATCAAGACTTCCACTGTCACGAGTTTGGCAAAGGCAACATGACCGGGGATCTCCCGTGCCATGATATAGTCTCCCGTATCATAAATAATGTCGAAATCGCAGGATTGTAAAACCTCAATCAACGATGGCTGAAGGTGATCGGGAGAAACTGCAACCGTAAATGAACAAGTGTAGCGAGCCATATTTAACCCTTGGCGTCAGATAGCTAGATCATTACATAAGATCTATCCAAAGCAACCCACAAGTGGGCATCTGGAGGTACTTACTTCCTGCTTCACTCTGGCTGTGACAGCACTGAACACCTCGACTACGCTCAGTGTTAACCAGTCCACAGGCTAACACCACCTGTACGGGCTTGGTTACCAAGCTCCTACGGCGGCTATCTAAAGTCACCTACCTAGCTGTGGTCTTTGGCTGGATAGGTATACCAATAAAGTATACATACTCTTGACGGTAGATTCCATCGGGACAAACATCTGCCCATCTTTCACTTTATTTGAGGACATGATTTTGGGTGACAATGGGGAGAGATGTAATCAGATGAGGCGTGGATAAGGGGAAATGCTGATTGTGTTTGAGGGAGTCGAAGGCAGTGGTAAAACCACCCAAATTCAGCGATCGCGCGATTGGTTCCTCAGCAGTGGCATACTAGACACCCTGGGCAATTACCACAAACCGCCACCTGTGATCATCACCCGCGAACCCGGAGGAACCGCCTTAGGCATAAAATTACGTCAACTCTTGCTCCAAGAACAGTCCTCATCCCTACAACACCGCACCGAACTATTACTCTACGCTGCTGACCGATCGCAGCATGTTGAAGAATTGTTACAGCCTCAGCTTGACGCCGGGGCAATTATTTTGTGCGATCGCTACACGGATTCAACAATTGCCTATCAGGGGTATGGACGAGGGATTGACCTAGCCCTAATTGAGCAAATCAACCACATCGCCACAGGAGGGCTAGAAAGCGATTTAACCTTGTGGTTAGATGTCGATGTCACAATAGGCTTACAGCGAGCCAGAGAACGGGGCGTCGCCGATCGCATGGAACAAGCAGAGTTAACCTTTCACCAACGAGTACAGCAGGGTTTTGCCCAATTAGCCTCCCAGCATCCCCAGCGAATTGTCCGGATTGACGCCAATCAAAGCCCTGAAGCCGTACAACGAGACATTCAGGCGGTGTTACGTCAACGGATTTAAATACACGATGTCATGGAAAAATGACATAAGACATAAGACATAAGACCAATGACAATAATCGGACAAAAACAAGCGATCGCACTCTTAGAAGGGGCAATGACAGCCAACCGCATCGCCCCAGCTTATTTGTTTGTCGGTTCTCCTGGAGTCGGGCGGGGTCTAGTCGCCCGGTGGTTCATTGAACGGTTATTTTGTCAAGATATTCCACCCCAGAAACAACCCTTAGTCCAGAAACGCCTCCAACAGGGGAACCACCCGGATCTCCTCTGGGTTGAACCCACCTACCTACACAATGGCATTCGCTTATCCGCCAAAGAAGCCGCAGAAAAAGGACTCAAGCGCAAAGCCCCCCCGCAAATCCGCTTGGAACAAATTCGCGAAATTAGCCAATTTTTAGGACGTTCTCCCCTAGAAGCCTCCCGCCAAATTGTGGTGCTAGAACAGACGGAAACCATGGCAGAATCAGCCGCCAATGGCTTGCTCAAAACGCTAGAAGAACCTGGAAACGCCACATTAATTTTAATCGCGCCCAGTCCCGATGCCTTATTACCCACCTTAGTATCACGTTGTCAACGCATTCCCTTTTCCCGATTGGCACAAGACGACATGGCACAGGTACTACAGCAAACGGGTTATCAGCAGATTCTCCAAGAACCCTCGATATTAGCCATTGCCCAAGGGAGTCCCGGAGAAGCGATCGCGGCGTTTGAACAACTGCAAGCCATTCCCCCAGAATTACTGGCAAAGTTGAACCAATTGCCCAACTCATCCCGTATGGCGCTAGAACTGGCTAAGGAAATTGATAAAACCCTTGATCCCCAAGCTCAATTGTGGTTAGTGGATTATTTACAGCATCAGTATTGGCAACACCAACCCCATACCCAAATCATTCACCAATTAGAACAAGCCCGAACCTACTTACTTGGCTATGCTCAACCTCGATTGGTTTGGGAAGTGACATTCTTAGAGTTAAAGCGTTGATCAGTGTAGTGGCGTGGCACATTTAATTTGATAGATTAGCTTGGTTTTGTAGTAAGGGCTTTAGCCCTAGATATATTTTGCTGGGTTTCCGCGATTTTTTAGCCGCCCTACTTATGTACAATCGCTGAAACCTTGATGTAGCGTGGGTTTCAACCGATCTCTTGTCATATTGCGAAAATACCGCGATACGTTCCTTCGGAACAGGCTCCGCCAACGCGGTATTTTTGCAAGTGCTACATGGGTACGTTTTTTGAGGGTCTTGAGCGTTCAAACCATTACGGTATAAGGCTTTAGCCTGGGTGCAGTACATCTGTATGGGGGGAACTTCAGTTTAGAGTTTGTAGTAAGCGCTTCAGCGCTTATGGCACTAAAGTGCCTACTACGAACCCAGCTTAAGTCAGTGACATTCAACCTAACCTCTACTTAATAACAGCAGCAATTAAACCCCCAGCTAACCAGATATAGGAGACAATCGCCAGCCAAAACAGCACCCGCTCAATGATACTTTTCTTACCACCGCCGTGATGCATTCCACCTTTGTCTTCTTTTTTGCCACCCCAGCGCAGCCAAGCCAGAACCCCGGTGACAGCGAGAAAGGCAAGATTCAGCCAGAAGGTATAGTCAATGGCAAAACGTTGTGTCTCAGCTTGACTCTGCCCAGTGCTTTCTGGCAAAAGCCCGAATAGGGAAAAGCCATAGTGCATAACAATCGCTGTCGCCACCAACGCCGCTAAAAAGACACCCAGGATATAGAATGCCATTTTCCAGCCATAGTATTTGGCATTAATCCGAATCACCGGGAACACAACTAAATCACTAAAAATAAACGCGATTACCCCAGCAAAACTCACCCCATTGCTATAGAGAACCGAAGCCAAAGGAATATTTCCCATGGAACCGATAAACGTGAAAAACGCCGCCACTGGTCCAACAATCGTATTTTCTAGAATTGCCAAAAATCCCGGATTCCCACCTTGTTCAGAACCAATAAACAGGAATTGAAAAAACGATCGCGGCACAAAGACGGCAATCGCACCCGCCACGGTAAAACCGATGGTTACGTCTTTCCAAACCATCTTCCATTCCATGAAATATTTGCGGGCAACCTGTTTCCATCCCTGTATAGTTTGAATCTTTTCTTTCCAGTCGGGAACATCTTCTCCCTCATTTGCCTCGCCTTCATTGTCCCGCAGTCGTTTGCGTACTTTTCTAATTAGCTTGGTGGGGCGGGTAAATTTCACAATCAACCACATTGAGATAATCAGCAACAGTCCCCCCAAATACTCGCCAACGACGAACTGCCAACCGAGGAAAACGGCAATAATAAATCCTAACTCAATAACTAAATTGGTTGAGGCGAGTAAGAAAGCTAGGGAAGGAACAAAACCGGCTCCTTTTTTAAATAAAGACTTTGTTGTCGCCAATGCAGCGAAACTACAGGAACTGGAAATAAAGCCGAAAAAAGTTCCCAAGGCGACGCTCCCTTTTCCGGCTTTGCCCATGGTTTGTTTCATGCGTTCGCGGGTGACAAAAACCTGGATAGCGCTGCTAATCACATAACCCAAGATGAACGCCCATAACGCTTTCCAGAAAAAGCCCAGCGAGGTTAGCACTGCCTCACTATACAGTTGCCAAAAGTTTGCATTGTTCATGCTATTTTTTTTATTTTTATCGTCTTGTAACTAGCCAACGGACTTTCTTGATTGAGCAGAAATCAACTTTGTTGAAAAAATCCATCAATAGCTAGATAAACTGAAATAGATTCCAGTTATGATGATTACCGTACATTAGGGATCAAGTTATGACATCTAACTAGGGGAGGATGATAAATAATAGCTAAGCTGTTCACTGTTCGGCATTTAAACCATAATGTCAATAAGGGCGCAATCCTTGTAATGCGTTTAGCGAAGCCATGCCGCAGGCTTTGCATCTTGCTCGCTACTAATAGCATCTTGCTCGCTACTAATAGCATCTTGCTCGCTACTAATAGCATCTTGCTCGCTACTAATAGCCAATTTAAATGCATAACAGCTTAATACATTTAAGTAGAGACCATGGATGAATCCATTCTACTGAGGTTTATTCAACTTTTTCCGATGCAAAATCGAGTAACAACTCCTCATGTTTTTACACCTTACTGGAAAATATTTTACTATCACGCGCCCAATAGTCAGAACATTTTTTTGCCCTTATACTAAAGTCCTCTAGGGTTTACAACTAATTTTTGACTGTGGCGTCAACATTTAAGCTAACGGAATTGACCTAATTTCCCCCCGGAAACTCAATCACCGAGTAACCTGCTACATAAGTGTTGTGGGGGGTGGGTAGAGAACAGGAGAAGTAGGGGAAGCAGGGGGAATGGGGGAGCAATGATATATTTTCCCTGATAGCGGTGTAAGGGTATGAAAGGGTTTAACCCTATGACATTGAAGATGAGGCAATGTCCATTAAACCGCGAACCCACAAATCCGGCTGATTTTAAGGTTGACCTAGATTACTGTCCTCTCGCTTTTTACTGTAGAAAGTTATTGGTGCGATCGCGTCCAACTAGAGAATGAGCTGTAATATCTGACTAAGGGTGGACAACGGTTTCATTGGAGTTGAAGATGAAGCCAATTTAGCCAAAACGCCGGAAGCCCCACCCTGTCAGGAAGCGCAGCACTGGGTACGTCACCCAAGGGTAGCCAGTTTATGATTCGCTTACCCAAGCCAACTTAAATGGATTTTTGTAACTTTTCATACATTTTGCTACTATCAGAGAATAGTAATTATAAAGAAAGCAAAATAGAATTAGCTTCTAGGGTTCCGATTTCGGATTCAACCGCTGAAATGACTGGTCCAAGAGAAGCAGGCTACCCAAAAAAGATTTTATCAATCCTCACGGATTACTAAATCAGTAGCCCCACGGCGGGAGAAAAGCCCGGGAGATGTTGGCGAAGGCAAGAGTCGTCACACTTCTGGGTATTTTTCCTGTTTTTTGGTGACATTAATCTGGAGAAATTTATGAGTGAGTCATTTCCATTTCAACGCCCGAATAACAACCCCAATGGATACCCCAGCGAAGCTCAACGTGCTTTAGAACGAGAACAACAGCTTCCTTTAACTGGCTGGCAACAAGAAGTCAACCAAGGGTTAGACTACGGTTTAGAAGCCGCTGAAAGTATCCGCGATCGCACGATTCCTACGTTTTCGCGAGGTGAATTGCCCCACTATGCTGGGATTAATACCTTTATGAAAGCGCCCTATTTAGAAGATGTGCGTCAAGTTGGCAATTATGACGTAGCGATTATCGGGGTTCCCCATGATTCCGGTACAACTTATCGCCCGGGTACGCGGTTTGGTCCCCAAGGGATTCGTCGGATTAGTGCCTTGTATACGCCGTACAATTTTGAATTAGGCGTTGATTTACGAGAACAAATTACCCTCTGTGATGTGGGCGATATTTTTACGATCCCGGCGAATAATGAAAAGTCTTTTGACCAAATCTCCAAGGGAATTGCTCACGTTTTTAGTTCCGGTGCATTCCCGATTATTTTAGGCGGCGATCATTCCATTGGATTTGCCACAGTGCGGGGAATTTGTCGGCATCTGGGGGATAAAAAAGTGGGCATTATTCACTTTGATCGCCATGTCGATACCCAAGAAACCGATCTCGATGAACGGATGCATACTTGTCCCTGGTTTCACGCCACTAATATCAAAAATGCTCCGGCTAAAAACCTAGTCCAACTGGGAATTGGTGGCTGGCAAGTCCCCCGTCAAGGCGTCAAAGTTTGTCGAGAACGGGCGACGAATATTCTCACTGTTACTGATATTACAGAAATGGGATTAGATGCAGCAGCCGATTTTGCGATAAAGCGAGCTACTGATGGGACAGATTGTGTCTGGATTAGTTTTGATATTGATTGTATTGATGCTGGATTTGTTCCCGGAACCGGGTGGCCCGAACCCGGTGGGTTACTGCCCCGTGAAGCCCTCTATCTGCTCAAGAAAATTGTCCAAAATGTTCCCGTTTGTGGGTTAGAAGTGGTCGAAGTTTCACCCCCCTATGATATTAGTGATATGACCTCGCTCATGGCAACCAGGGTGATTTGTGATACGATGGGTCATTTAGTCGTATCGGGTCAGCTTCCTCGCCAGGAGAAGCCTGATTACATTCACATGAATTATCAAGCTGAAATGGTGGAATGGGTTTAATTCATTTAAGTAGAAAATGGCAGAAATTGAGAAAATTGGCGGAGGGATAAAGCGTGCATGAAACCGATATGACCAAAGCGTTAATTTTGACAGTCCGCCAATGGTGGGAGGAACAACCCTCTCGTCCGCAAATTGATACCATTCACCTGACAGTGGGGCAATTCACTTGTGTGGAACCGGCTAGTTTGCAATTTGCGTTTGCGGCACAGACTCAAAAGGGTTTTTTAGAGGGGGTAAAATTAGCCATTCACGAGACGCCTTTGGTCGCATTCTGTCACGCTTGTCAAGAGGAATACAAACCCAAAATCGGATTGCACTATTCTTGTCCTAGTTGTCAATCTCCGATGGAGGATATTCGTTCGGGACGAGAACTGAAAATTGATCGGATTGAATATACTCAATCTTGTGTTGAAATTTAAGCTATCTATCTAATAATGCACCAAACCGTTGAAGCTGCTTTAGAAATTAACTTACTCCACGCTAACCAAGCGGGAGCAAATCACAATCGCGCCCATTTTGATCAGTGGGGAATTACCTGTCTAAATATCATGAGTAGCCCCGGTGCGGGAAAAACCGTGCTGTTAGAGCGTACTTTAGCCGCCCTGAATCCTGACTTAAAAATGGCAGTAATTGAAGGGGATATGACAACTGAATTAGACGCCGAACGGCTGCGTCAATACGGTGTTCCTGTGATTGCGATTAATACCGGGCGTTCCTGTCATCTTGACTCAAAGATGGTATCAGGAGGACTTCACAGTTTAGCAGCAGACTACAATCCAGCGGAATTTGATCTCGTTTTTGTCGAGAATGTCGGTAATCTGGTTTGTCCGGCTGAATTTGAAGTGGGAGAACATGGCAAGGTTGCACTGATAAGTGTCACCGAGGGAGAGGATAAACCATTGAAATATCCAATCATGTTTCAAGAAGCAGACTGCTTATTAATTAGCAAAATTGACTTAGCCCCTTACCTGGATATTGATCTCAACCGTCTGGAATCTAACGTGCGTCAAATTAATCCCCAGGTTACGATTATTCGGCTTTCGGCGAAAACAGGTGCAGGATTAGAAACCTGGTTGACTTGGTTGCGAAATCAGGTCAAATAATCAAAATGTCTATCTAAGGGATGAATCCTGAACAGGGTTGAATGGGTTATCATTCGAGAGTTCAAGTTCTAAATTCTCAATTAAGTATGTTCAGGATAATTAATCAAGTTTCGGGAAATTCTCAACAATACC
Organism: Coleofasciculus chthonoplastes PCC 7420; assembly: GCF_000155555.1. Lineage (GTDB taxonomy): Bacteria > Cyanobacteriota > Cyanobacteriia > Cyanobacteriales > Coleofasciculaceae > Coleofasciculus > Coleofasciculus chthonoplastes_A. The sequence continues at coordinate 121,238 of NZ_DS989861.1, read as the reverse complement.
GGGCTAAAAAGGTACTGTCAGTTCTTTTGTCGATGGCATTAGTGGCATTGACTTGGACAGGCACTTTATTTAATCCCATGCCTACAGCCCAGGCTTTAACCGTGAAAACGACACAATTTATCATTGCTGATAGTAACCCCGTTGATAAAGTATTTGGTTCGGGAACCAGCGACCAAATTCAAGGGAAAGCCAAAGAAGATATTGGCACGGTAGAACGAAATATGGGCAAAGCTAAGGCAGACATTCAAGGTGCAGCCAAACAAGTCCAAGGGCAGGCGCAACAAGATACAGGTATGGTTAAAAATCGCGCCGAAGATGCCGGTTCGGAGCTAGAAGATGCTGCTGAAAATTTGGGAGATGCGATTAAGAGTTTATTTGGAGAATAGTAGCTAAGGCAGTTGTCTGAACGAATGGGCTACAAACTGCTCAACAAATGGTAAGATTAGTGAGTTAATAACGGCTTTTTTGACTTCAGTAGAAACGTTCTAGTAGAGCGTCTCTACTGAATTTGTAATTTTTTGATAGTATGACGGCTCTTTCCCCAATTGTTAAACCCGTTAGCCAGATGCAACTAGCACCCGGCAGTGCTGTGACAATTCCTAATGTCAACTGGCAGGAATTTGAGTCTATTTTGTCAGAGTTAGGAGAAAAACGTGCGGCAAGACTTGTTTACAGCCAAGGAAGGTTAGAAATTAGGGTTCCTTTACCTGAGCATGAAAAACCGCAGGATATTATTTCAGATATTGTCAAGCTATTGCTTAAGGCGAGAAGTTAGAGGAATTTGAAAGAGAAGGGCGGTTCAAACCGCAGCTACACAAACTAAACCCGCCTGCGCGGGTTTCACAAATTCCATTCGCCAGGGTTTGTTTGAGGTTCTTAATGAGTGTACTATTTCTCTTATGCTGCTGATTATGGGAATTATTATCTGGTTTCAGACGCGATCGCATTCCCGGCGCTAATTTTAATCCCTCATCGGGATTCACTGAAATTCCAACATTCCAATAATTGTAGGGGCACGGCATTGCCGTGCCCGTGTCAACTTAAGGTGAAACTAATACAGGGGAAGCGTTTCACCCTCATCCCCTAACCCCTTCTCCCATCAAGGGAGAAGGGGAACCATCATATAAATAGGTTTCCAAAATACCCTAGAATACCGCTTCCTTCTTGCTCCAAGGTAGAATCTGTCATGCTGAGCAGAATGCAGTGAAACGGAATGACGCGAAGCATCTGTCCAGATTCTTCGCTTCGCTCAGAATGACATGATAGAACGCAACTTGGTATCAGGGGAATTTAGACCGGAAGTTTGCGCCATACCAATGCTTTTATTTTGGTTTCAATCCCTGATAGGGATTCAGGGGAATTTAGACCGCAGTAATCCTAGCTTTGCGTTAGTGTGTTTATGTTTCAATCCCTGATAGGGATTCAGGGGGATTTAGACCAGAGGGGGCGAAGTGGATCGGGAGAGTTATTAAGTTTCAATCCCTGATAGGGATTCAGGGGGATTTAGACAGACCCTCTGCCACCTTCGCTGATTTTACTTAATAGTTTCAATCCCTGATAGGGATTCAGGGGGATTTAGACCCAATGGCGGATTGAGGATATCCAAGATAATGTGATGTTTCAATCCCTGATAGGGATTCAGGGGGATTTAGACCGGGAAGCTAACCTTCAGGGAGCAGACCTTCAGGGGTTTCAATCCCTGATAGGGATTCAGGGGGATTTAGACTGCCGACCTCTGAAACGCTTACTGTATTTAGTTTTCAAGGTACAATTCCGAGAGACTCCATTAAATATATCATTTCCAGCTTCAGCCGACAAGAGGTATCCAAAAACAAACCCATTCAAACCCAGTCCCAGTAATGCTTTCAGCGTTTCCGAGAACCTCACGCTGAGGCAAAATCCCTCAAACCCAGATGAGACAAGGAATACAGCCGAAAAATCAGACTCGCCCAAAAAAACACCTACCCCCTCTCGGATTTCATTCCAAAACATCGACCTGATCCTGTTTCACACTAAACCCATCTCCGTTATCAACACATCAGGTTGCGGTACAACCATCCTAGCCTATCTCCTTCTTGCCATCTCCCCCATCTAACTTTTCACGGGAAGCCTAGAAACCTGCATCGGGGCGGGTTTAGTCACATCTAGATGCAACCGAAAAGGTAGTTGTAAAACCCGCCCCTACACAATCTCCCACTCTCTCACTGCATCGGGGCGGGTTTAGTCACATCTAGGTGCAACCGAAAAGGTAGTTGTAAAACCCGCCCCTACACAATCCCCCTTGACTCTCCAGTCTACTGGAGACTTTATCCTATATATATAACACCCTTAAGACCTTAAAACCTGCATCGCCCCTCCCCACTCCCTCACCCTCCGCACCTCCCAAACTGCTACTATCAGGAGTCAACCATGGAAACCAGCCATCTACGACTACAAGGAATGGGTTGCGCCTCTTGCGCCGCCACCATTGAACAAGCCATCAAAAACGTTTCTGGCGTTGTTGACTGTAATGTTAACTTTGCCATGGAACAAGGAACTGTAACCTATAATCCCAAAGCGACAACCTTAGACACCATCCAAAAAGCCGTCGCCGATGCGGGATATGGGGCGCATCCCTTAGATACCACCCGAATGGGTGAAGACACCGACGCTGAAAAAGAAGCACGGGAAGCCCATCAACGGGATCTCAAACGTAAAGTTATCGTCGGCGGCGTTATCAGTCTCCTCCTCGTCGTCGGTTCACTTCCGGCGATGACAGGGTTGCACATTCCCCACTTTCCCACTTGGCTGCATAATGCTTGGGTGCAACTGGTGTTAAGTACACCTGTACTGTTTTGGTGCGGTCAATCCTTCTTTGTCGGCGCGTGGAAAGCCTTTAAACGCCATGGCGCGGATATGAATACACTGGTGGCGCTGGGGACAGGTTCTGCTTATTTATATTCTCTATTTGTTACCTTTTTCCCTGGCTTTTTAATCGCCCAAGGCTTGTCACCGGATGTCTACTACGAACCCGCCGCCGTGATTATTACCCTAATTTTACTGGGGCGACTGTTGGAAAATAGGGCAAAGGGTCAAACCTCAGAAGCGATTCGTAAGTTAATGGGATTACAGGCAAAAACCGCGCGGGTAATTCGGAAAGGTGAAGAGGTGGATATTCCCATTGAACAGGTAATCGTCGATGATATTATTGTTGTCCGCCCTGGGGAAAAGATTCCCGTGGATGGGCAAGTGGTTGATGGTGCATCCACGATTGATGAATCCATGGTTACGGGTGAACCGATTCCGGTAAAAAAACAAGCTGGCGATGAAGTGATTGGCGCTACGATTAATAAAACCGGGAGTTTTAAATTCCGTGCCTCACGAGTGGGGAAAGATACGGTATTGGCGCAAATTGTCAAATTAGTCCAAGAGGCGCAAGGGTCAAAAGCCCCGATTCAGAAACTCGCGGATCAAGTGACAGGCTGGTTTGTACCCGTTGTGATTGCGGTTGCGATCGCGACCTTTTTGATCTGGTTTAATGTCATGGGTAATATTACCCTTGCCACGATTACCACGGTTGGCGTTTTAATTATTGCTTGTCCCTGTGCCTTAGGATTAGCTACTCCGACATCGATTATGGTTGGCACGGGTTTAGGCGCAGAAAATGGCATTTTAATTAAAGGGGGAGACAGTTTAGAAATTGCCCATAAACTTCAGGCAATTGTTCTGGATAAAACGGGTACGATTACCGAAGGAAAACCTAGTGTAACTGACTATGTAACCATCAAAGGAACCGCAGATAGTTATGAAATTAAACTCCTGCGATTAGCCGCCGCTGTAGAACGGCTTTCAGAACATCCCTTAGCCGAAGCCATTGTTAACTATGCCAAATCTCAAGGCGTAGAATTCCCCTTACCCGACGTACAAAACTTTGAAGCCGTAGCCGGAATGGGCGTACAAGGTGAAGTGGAGAATCACCTCATCCAAATTGGTACTCAACGCTGGATGGATGGATTAGAAATTGATACCCAATCCCTACAATCCCAGAAACAAACCTGGGAAGCGGCGACAAAAACAACGGCTTGGATTGCTGTGGATGGTAAGATGGAGGGATTAGTCGGTATTGCTGACGCCTTAAAACCCTCCTCCGTCGAGGCGGTAAAGAAACTGCAACGCCTGGGGTTGCAAGTAGTGATGTTAACAGGGGATAATCAACAAACAGCAGACGCGATCGCACGAGAAATTGGTATCCAGCACGTCTTTGCCGAAGTGCGCCCCGATCAGAAATCGGATGTCATCCGTTCCCTACAAAGTCAAGCGATTAAGAAGACTCCACAATCAACAAATAGCCAGGGCGGGTTTAGTAAAATTAGTGGTTTTTTCCTAAACCTTATCGGTAAAACCCGCCCCTACACTATCAACAATCAACATTCAAATCGTATTGTTGCTATGGTAGGCGATGGCATTAATGACGCCCCAGCCTTAGCCCAAGCGGATGTGGGAATAGCCATTGGTACGGGTACGGATGTGGCTATGGCAGCCAGTGATATTACCCTAATTTCCGGGGATTTAAACGGGGTTGTCACCGCGATTCAACTTAGCCACGCCACGATGGGAAATATTCGCCAAAATCTGTTTTTTGCTTTTGTTTATAACACCGCAGGTATTCCGATTGCGGCGGGAATTCTTTATCCATTATTTGGTGTATTACTCAATCCAATTATAGCCGGGGGAGCCATGGCGTTGAGTTCTGTTTCTGTAGTCACTAATGCATTACGGTTACGGAATTTTCAGCCAAAAATTCTGTAGGGGCGACCCGCTGAAATCAATGAACAACTCAAATCTATTCAACTTTATCGGGTCGCCCTTTACTACCCTTGAGGAGGAATCGAACCAATGGCAACTAAACCTAAAATCTTAGCCTATCTGATTAGTTTAGGACTTATATTCGGAGTTGCTGTTAATCCGGCTACGGCTAAACTATCAGAACATCCGTCCCAGAAAACGAGTCAATTTAGCAAAATTGAGCAACCGTTACTCCTGAAAGTGAGTGTTACTTTAGGGGGAGTTGTATTAATTGGTGCAGAACTTTGGTGGTTTTTATTCAGCAAACATCAATCCAATATGTAGAGACGCGCCATGGCGCGTCTCTACAATGGTGACTAAATGGATACAAAAGCATCCTCAGTCAACGTTGATGTATTAATTCCATTCAACATGGCTAAGGTTTGACCGTTGTAACGAATCTCGTTCCCTTGGAAGAACAAATCGTTAAAGGTGACACCGTTAGTTAAACCCAGTTTGTCTCCTTCACCCAAACTAAAGTCCTGAATCATATCCTGATTTTCCCCAGCCGTCAGGACAAAGGTGTCCATCCCTAAACCACCGGTAAGCTGGTCATTCCCGAAACCGCCAGACAGTAAATCATCGCCATCGCCACCGACGAGTTGGTCTTGACCATTGCCACCGATGAGGGTATCATTCCCGGCATCCCCATAGAGTCGGTCATCACCCTCACCGCCATCGAGGGAATCATTGCCTAAACCGCCAGTTAAGGTATCTTGACCTTGACCGCCCAGGAGGGTATCGTTCCCTTCGCCGCCATCTAAGGCATCCTCACCGCCGCCTCCATCGAGGGAGTCGTTACCATCACCACCTGTGAAGGTATCACGACTGTTACCACCTGTCAGGGTATCTTGTCCATCGCCACCATCGAGGGTATTTTCACCGTCGCCACCATCTAAGAAATCGTTACCATTACCGCCGATTAGGGTATCGCGACTGTTACCGCCAATCAGGGTATCGCGACCATTACCGCCGTCCAGGATATTGTCACCATCGCCGCCATCGAGGAAATCGCTACCGCTACCGCCATTGAGGGTATCGCGTCCACTACCGCCAGTGAGAGTATCACTACCCCCGCCACCGAATAACTGGTTATCACCATTGCCGCCATCGATACTATCATTGCCATTGCCGCCATTGAGGGTATCACTGCCGTTACCGCCATTGATGCGATCGTTCCCTGGAGTTCCGTCAATGGTATCGTTAAGGTCGGTTCCCTGGAAATTATCGCCCACTTCAATCGTCACAGTGGCGGTATCAGTTACGCCTTGACTATCCGTGATTGTATAGTCGAAGCTGCCAGTGCCAGTGAATCCCGCGTCAGGGGTAAATGTGACTAAACCGTTATCCTCGGTGAGTGTCCCATTGGTGATATTGGTGATATTCGTCAGACTCAGAGTATCCCCGTCGTCGGCATCCGAGTCATTGTTGAGGGGGCGGAAGCTGATGGGGGTATCTTTAAAGGCAGTACGATTGTCATCTTTGGCAACGGGGGCATCGTTGATCCCTGTCACCGTGATGTCAACAGTCGCGGTAGTCGTGCCGCCATTCCCATCACTCACGGTATAGCTTAATGTGTCAGTTGTGGTTGCTCCCACACCGAGGAAGTCGAAATTCCCTGTGGGGTCGTAGGTGAATGTGCCATCTCCGTTATCGACTACAGTACCCCCATCAGCCGTTAACCCAACAACGGATAAGGTATCCCCCTCCACATCACTGAATCCGGCTAATAAGTCAGCCCCATTAATCGTCACGGCTGTTTCTTCAGAGGTATCGCCTAAGGTAATTGTCGGTGAACCAACAGGCGCATCATTAACGGGAGTGACAGTAAAGTTTTGAGTTTGTCCACTTACGGTGTCAATACCATCACTCACATCATAGGTGAGGGTGACAACACCATTAAAATCAGCATCAGGGGTGAAGCTATAAGTGCCATCTCCGTTATCAATCAATGTGCCGCTATCAGCCGTTAACCCCACGACCGATAAGGGTTCTCCATCTCCATCACTAAATCCGGCTAATAAGTCAGCTTCATTAATCGTAATTTCTGTATCTTCTGGAGAGTCGCTTAACGTCGCTGTCGGTGAACCCACAGGAGGATTATTGACACTAATCGGCGTGGTATTCTCAAAGTATTTGATTTCGCCCGTATTGTGTCCAACAACGGCATCCAAATCCCCATCGCCGTCGATGTCTGCAAAGGTGGGGGCAGCCTCAACCCCTACATTCAAGCCGTCAAAGGGGTTGTCGCTACCTATTACTTGGCTGAAATTACCCGAACCATCATTCTCAAAGTAATTGAGGAAACGACTACCTGGCTGACTACCTTGCTCTACAAATTCTCCAATAACGGCATCCAAATCCCCATCACCATCGAGGTCAGCAAAAGCAGGAGCACTGTCACTCCCTACATCCACACCGTCAAAAGGGTTGCCGCTACCTGTGACTTCGCTGAAGTTGCCTGAACCATCATTCTCAAAGTAACTGATGTCGCCAAAATTGCTACCAACAAAGGCATCCAAATCGCCATCGCCGTCGATGTCCGCAAAGGTAGGCATAGCCTCAATCCCCACATTCACACTGTCCAAGGGGTTGCCGCTACCTGTTACTTCGTTGAAGTTACCCGAACCATCATTCTCAAAGTAACTGATGCTGCCATAACGTCTTCCAATAAAAGCATCTAAATCCCCATCGCCGTCGATGTCCGCAAAGGTGATGGAACTGTCTCTGCTAAAATTCACGCTGTTAAAGGGATTGCCGCTACCTGTTACTTGGTTGAAGTTGCCCGAACCATCATTTTCCAAGTAACTGATGGTGCCATCACCCGCTCCAACAAAGGCATCCAAATCCCCATCGTCGTCGATGTCCGCAAAGGTGGGACTGCTGTATCTATCCACAACCACGCCATCAAAGGGATTCTCAGCACCAGTTTTTTCAACAAACGTAGACATGATTTTCAGGAATTAGTAGGTTGACAAAGAGTTGGGGCAATTAGTTTGCAACCCGAACTCTAGATTGAATGACATTGGCTGTTATTCGGTGAGTTACGATCCAGCCACTTCGTTAGTCCTCATCGCCTTACCCTAAGCGGTTCAAGGGTTCAGCCGGAGGATGGGTTAAAGAATTTAGGGAGGCTGAATCGTCCAAAGTTGAAAGGTGTTGTTGGGTTTCATGGCTTAATGTTTTACGGCAAAATGATGAATTTGTTTGCTGGTTTGGCGTAATTCCCCATCTTGGGAGTTTGCCTGATTTCCCCCGAATTGGGGTTGGGGCGGTTGCCAGTTTAATTTTTGCAAAATCGGTTCTAAGGCTGTTTGAGTCAGAACATTGGATTCATAGGTTAGGGTTAAGGTTTGCGTGCCTTGTTGTTTTAATTCGGCTTCGAGATATTTCAACAATTGAGTCCCCATCCCTCGTCCTCGCCACTGGGGTAACACTATCAAAGAAATAATATTGGCGGTTTCCGCACTAATTCGTTCGGCAATAATAAAGCCCACTATTTCCCCATTTAAGGATGCAGAAATGCCAAACAATTCTCCTTGGGGGAGTCGTTTCTGCCACTGTTGACTCAGGGGAGGATAGGTGAGGGCATCATAATTAAGGACGTTAGTCGGGGTAAGTTGGTAAACTTTTTGATATTTAATCGGTAAGGGTTGTTGGTGTTGTTCTGGTTTCGGTAAACCGATGACTGGGACAGCCATTTCCTCCCGACTGGGAGGTTTTACGGTGGGTTTGGTGGTCATCATTCCCCCAGAATTCGGAAATGTGACGAATCGTTGGAGTTCATCTCCCTGTAATCCCAAGGCTTCTGGTTGTCGCACATTGGGCAAAATTACGACATCAAAGAGTTCTTCAATTGTTTGTCCAATATGCAGCCAGTGAACGATTTTTCCGGTGGTTAAATCAATCACCAGCAAGCCACAGTGATCAGTATTTCCCTGTGCTTCTAATCGTTTTTCTAGGATGAGTCCAGTGAAACTGCTTGATCGTAATTTCGATAAGCCGACAACAGCATAATCCCCCGAAAAGGCTAACCCGCGCATAAATCCTGGACAGAATGTCAGGGGAACGAATTGACCCTTGTCGATGTAACCGAATTCCCCGGTGCCAGAGTTGAGTAACCAGAGTTTCTGCCGATACCAACGGGGAGAATGGGGCATAGATAAGCCTGTGGCAATAATTTCATTGCGTTCTACATCGATGACTACCCCGCCATTAGTCCGACAGTTTCGCCATCCAGCAGCAGTATCGGTGGTACTACAGGCGGTGACATATTTGGGTTTTCCTTCCACCATTGCCAAGCCATTGAGGTGACAACGATCTTCGGCAACTAGCTGGGAAATAAAAGGCGGTTTCCATAAGGGGACAAAACTATAGTCGGGGCTTAGGGTTGCCAGACAACTAAAATCAGTATTGACAAAAATAATGTTTTGTGAATTGTCCACGACGACTTCATGGGCATTAACATCGCCAGTGGTGTAGGCGGTGCGGGGGACATAAAGGCGATCGCACTGTCGATATTGTTCACTATTCCTCAACAGATTGGAGAAATGCCACAGTTGGTAACGACTGATCATGTATAGGTTTTCTCCCAACCCATAAAGTCCCATCGGCTTATCAAACAGCCGTTCATGTATTTTTAGTCGTCCATTGGCTTGACCACTGATAAAGAACAGACGATTGGTTTGGTAGGTGGTACAGGCAAGACTTAAATTCTGTTCCCTTAGCCATGAGGTTAGATGCATTACGGGCAAATAATAACTGGCAACTTGATTTACGGTTAACTGATAAAAAATTATGCCTTGACAAGATTGCATGACTATGCATTGAATGAAATTTGCCTGGGTTTTTATGAAAGTTCGCTTTTGTTCTACTTTTTGTAGCTTGGAGACTTTTTCTGTGGAACCTTATGGCTGAGACTGGCGCTAAAGCGCAACTACAAGCGCAACTACAAGCGCAACTACGAGCGCAACTACAAGCGCGATGACAAGCACAATGATGAACCGGGATAATCTAGATAGGGCATTTCTCTAGCTAGGTGATGAATCTTTATGACTGCTTCCACTCCCCGTTTTCCCGATATCCAAAACCACTGGGCGCGTTCTTTTATTGAAGGGTTAGCCCAGGCGGGTATGATTAGTGGCTTTCCGGATGGGCGTTTTCGTCCCGATGATCCCATGAGTCGGGCGCAGTTTGCGGCGTTGTTGCAGAATGCTTTTTCTAAACCGAGTAAACGCCCGAATGTTCCCTTTGTGGATGTTCCTGTCAAACATTGGGCAATTGGGGCGATTGCTAGGGCGTATCAAACTGGGTTTATGTCGGGGTATCCGGGAAATCGGTTTCGCCCAGAGGCGAGTATAGCCAGAGTGGAGGTGTTGGTGTCTCTGATCACGGGATTGGAGATAACTACTGCTGGATTAACGGAAGTGAAAGCCGCCCTACCGGAACTCTATGATGATTTTGGTGAGATTCCCAACTATGCTATTGATCGGATTGCGATCGCAACCAATACGGGAATGGTGGTGAATTATCCCCAGCTTAAGCGCTTCAATCCCCTCAAAGCCGCCACTCGTGCGGATGTTGCGGCGTTTATTTACCAGGCGTTAGTCTATACTGGGAGACTTGACGCCATTGGTTCAGACTATATTATCGTGCGTCAGAAAACTCTGAAACTGAGCCATCAACGGGAGTTTCGCGGGGTGTGGGTGGCGACAGTTTGGAACATCGATTGGCCCCCCCAACGAGGCTTATCGGTTGCCCAACAGCAACGGGAATTGTTACAAATTATTGACCGCATGGCGGAACTTCAGTTAAATGCGTTAATCTTACAAGTTCGACCTACAGGTGATGCGTTTTATGCCTCTGAGTTAGAACCCTGGAGTGAATGGCTTACTGGAGTACAAGGTCAAGCTCCCGATCCTTATTATGACCCTTTAGAGTTTGCGATCGCAGCTTGTCATCAGCGCAATATTGAACTCCACGCCTGGTTTAATCCCTACCGCGCCAAAACCTCTTCCCACAGTTCCGCCAGTGTCGCCCCTCACATTAGCGTCACTCATCCCGAATATGTGTATAAATATGGCAATCAGCAGTGGATGGACCCTGGTGTCAAAGTAGTTCAAGATTTAACCTATAACGTAATCATGGATGTGGTGCGGCGTTACGATGTCGATGGCATTCATTTAGATGATTATTTTTATCCCTATCCCATCGCGGGTGAAGACTTCCCCGATGATAAAACATACAATGCTTATCAAGCCGAAGGTGGTACCCTTAGCCTAAGCGATTGGCGGCGGGAAAATGTCAATCAAATGGTTCAGCGCCTTTATAAAGGGATACAGGCGACAAAAAAACAGGTTAAATTTGGTATTAGTCCCTTTGGCATTTATCGTCCCGGACAACCGCCTCAAATTAAAGGATTAGATCAATACGAATCCCTGTATGCTGACCCGAAAAAATGGTTAGAAGCAGGATGGATTGATTATATCGCCCCGCAATTGTACTGGCGTATTGACCCCCCAGCCCAAAGTTATCCTGTTCTCCTGGAATGGTGGACGGATAATAACCCGAAACAGCGCCATATTTATCCCGGCAATCGGTTAAGTATGTTGGATGATAAAGACTGGTCATTTTTGGAATATGAACGACAAGTTGATATTACCCGCAACCTTGCCCCCCAACTCTCCCTCGGCAATATTTTTTATAACATGAAAGTCTTTAATGAAAATCGTTTTGGAGTCGTTGAAAAGTTCCAATCCTCTGTTTATAATCAACCCGCCTTATCTCCAACCATGTCGTGGTTGAGTGATACACCGCCAGCGATTCCGGTTCGGGTGAGAGTGATTGGAAATAAGCTAATTTGGAATGCAGCGATTAACGCCAAGATTCGCTCTTGGACAGTGTATCAGCAGCAAGGCGAAAACTGGACACTGCACAAAATTTTGCCAGAGGAGATAACCGAGGCAGAATTAGCACCGGGAACCTATGCCGTGTGTGCTGTAGACAGACTAGCGAATGAAAGTTTAGGCGTTGTGGCGTCTATTCAATAATGCCTTTGAGATGTGCAAATCAGGGTAGACAAAGGGAACGGAGAACAGGGAACAGGGAACAGAGAATACCCAATTTAAATGCACATCAGTTTATTCGTGATATACCGTAGGGTGGGCACTGCCCACCAAAATACGAGGAGCGTGCCATTCGACTTACAGCAGTTTGCTCTGCTATGCGGTACATTGTCGATCCCCCTAAATCCCCGTGCAATAAAAGCGAAGCATCCTCTGGTTTCCCCCTTTTGAAGGGGGACGGAAGGGGGATCTGAAGGGGGACTTTTATCTACTGTAATTTATTACAGAATTAAGCGCTGTAAGCGTTATGCCAGGAATTAGAATCCCTGGCGGGAAGAAAGCCGAAACTGCTATAACCTTGTATAAATTTCCTAGCTGCTATTACTAGAATAATCATCTTGGGCAAAGATAATGAACACTGTAACCTTAAATTTAGATACCATTCACTTAACCGACGAACAGTTTTATCAATTATGTCAAAATAACCGCGAGTTTAATTTTGAAACAACGGCGAATGGAGAATTAATTATTATGCCACCCGTTGGCGGAGAAAGTGGAAATCGAGAATCTGAACTGATTGCCGATTTGGTCATCTGGAATCGGCAATCTGCCCTAGGTTATACCTTCAGTTCCTCCACAATATTTAAGTTACCCAATGGCGCGAAACGTTCCCCAGATGCCGCTTGGATTCGCCGAGAACGCTGGGAAGCGCTCCCCCCTGAACAACGGCGCAAATTTCCCCCGATTGCACCCGATTTTGTCATCGAATTAAGGTCAGCCACCGACGATTTGCAACGGCTACGTGACAAAATGCAAGAATACATGGATGCTGGGGTACAATTGGCATGGTTAATTAATCCCCAACAACAGCAAGTGGAAATTTATCGCTGGGGACAGCCAGTAGAAATACGAAATCTGCCGACAGAATTATCGGGTGAAACCCTATTACCAGGATTTAGCTTAACTTTATCTGCCTATTTGTAGATTCAATGATAGGGAAGTTTAAATTTAATTTAAGCGAGTGCAAAGACCATGAATACTGTAACCTTAAATTTAGATACAATTCTTTTAACCGACGAACAGTTCTATCAATTATGTCAAAATAATCGCGAGTTTAACTTTGAAACGACGGCGAATGGAGAATTAATTATTATGCCACCCGTTGGCGGAGAAAGTGGAAATCGAGAAGCTGAATTAATTATCGATTTAGGACTCTGGAACCGACAAACTGCCCTAGGTTATACCTTCAGTTCCTCCACAATATTTAAGTTACCCAATGGCGCGAAACGTTCCCCAGATGCGGCTTGGATTCGCCGAGAACGCTGGGAAGCGCTAACGCCTGAACAACGGCGCAAATTCCCCCCGATTGCACCGGATTTTGTCATCGAATTAAGGTCAGCCACAGACGATTTGCAACCGTTACGTGACAAAATGCAAGAATACATGGATGCTGGGGTGCAATTGGCATGGTTAATTAACCCCCAACAGCAGCAAGTGGAAATTTATCGTTGGGGACAGCCAGTAGAAATACTAAATCTGCCGACAGAATTATCGGGAGAAACCCTATTACCGGGATTTAGCTTAACTTTATCTGCCTATTTATAAAGATATGGAATTTGAAATATGATTTAAGTTTGGGCATAGCTATGAACACTGTAACCTTAAATTTAGACACCATTCCCTTAACTGACGAACAGTTCTATCAATAGCCATCAATGCTTTGAGCCGTAGAGAAAGTTGTTCATCTTCAAGGAAATGTGAGACTATCTATAACAACTATGGCGATAGAATCACCGAAAATGTACCATTGCTCCCCCAGCTAAGAGACGTAGCATGCTACGTCTCTACATTGCTTCAAGAGCTCCCCCTCACCACAACACTTATTCAGCAAACCTTATTCGGTTTTGTCCTCTGGCTTCTGCTCCTTGGCTTTTACTCTCTTCCTAACTTTACTTGGCTTCGGCTTTTTGGCTTCTGGATTCTGCTCCTCTGTCGTAGGTTTCTGTTCTTTGGCTTCTGGCTTCTGCTCATCTGTACTAGGCTGTTGCTCTTTCGTTTCTACCTTCGGCTCTTTGGCTTCTAGCTTCTGCTCATCTGTACTAGGCTGTTGCTCTTTCGTTTCTACCTTCGGCTCTTTGGCTTCTAGCTTCTGCTCATCTGTACTAGGCTGTTGCTCTTTCGTTTCTACCTTCGGCTTTTTGTATGGCTTCTGCCGTTTTATACTCGGCTTCTGCTCTGTGCCTTCTGACTGCTGTTCTTTACCTTCTGGCTTCTGCCTTCCCGTACTCGGCTTCTGCGGTGACTTATTCTGCCGTTTCTCCTGCTGTACGGCTGTCTTATCCGCCTTCGACGCCTTCAAAAACTTAGGTGCTTTATCCAAGGGTGGTGCTAACAGAGCATCAAACTCAAAAAGATTCCGAGTGGGCAGAAATTTAGCCTTGACTTGAATAAATGCCGGATGTCCTTGCTCCTCTTTGGGGGTTTTGGGATTGAATCGGAACGGCTTAACCGGAGAATCTTTCCACATCAACGGTAGGTGAGACGCCTTCATAAATCTCACCTTTTGTGCTGGTTCAGCTTGCTTGATATAATCTAAGCGATCGCGATTGAAATTACGGAAAATCGAGACAACGGGTCCTCGACAAACAGGTATAAATTGCCACAAGCCACGAAGCTGAAACTCAAAATCGTCCAATTGTGCCGCAACACCATCGGGTTCTCCTTTCGAGAATCCTACCAACTGAAAGGAAATCTGATGCGACTTGGTGCGCTGAGGAAAGTGGGTGACTCTGGGATAAACGATTAATCGTTGAGTCGCTTCGCCAGTGTTTTTGATTTCCAGTTTCAGAGCGTTGAAAGCCTTGCGTAATCGAGATGTATAAAACAAGGGATAGTCTCGACCCGCCATAGTAAGCATAGCCCGCCCCTCGTCTGACCAGCTAACATCACCGACGACGATTCCAATCGCTTGGAAGATAATTCCATCATTTTCTGATTCCTTTGTTTCCTCCTTAGGAGTGTCAGATGTTTCAGGTGTGTCAGATGTTTCAGGTGTGTCAGATGTATCCGATGTTTCAGGGGGTTCAGGTGTGTCAGATGTATCCGATGTTTCAGGTGGTTCAGGTGTTTCAGGCTTTTTAGGTGTGTCAGGTGTTTCAGGTGTTGCTGTCGTCTGTTCGAGTTCTGGCTCTGTCATCATGGCTGCTGCTGACTTTTTCGTTCAGGGTAGCATTAGAAGCTATATTCCGTCGCCAATTGCGGTACGTTGATTCAATTACAACCGACGGAAATTCCTATCCCGTCGTGTTTGGACGCCTGTAAGCGGTTTGCTGGGGGCGTTGAATCTCTGGCAAATTATGGCAATTAGTGCGGCTGCGGTTTCCAGAATGCAATTTATGTTTGATTTACCCATTGTACAATGGCTTGGGTTAACCCTTCTAAGGTATACTGTTGCGCCTCTACATCCACTCGTCCTAAGAGTTGTTGACAGGTTTTAGAGGTTTCTGGACCAATGGAGGCAATACAGACATTTTCCAAAAGCGAGAGTGGATGATTACTGTTTTTGTCCAAAAGCTTCCTAAAATTTTTGACGGTTTTAGAACTGGCAAAGGTAATAATATTGACGGTATGATTTTGCAACGCTGCCGCAGCTGGGGGTGCTATTTCCCCTGGACAGGTTGACTGATAGGCTGCTACTTCCACAATAGTAGCACCCTGGGCAGTTAAGTCTTTGACTAAAACCTCTCGTCCCCCAGTTTCTACACGCGGGAACAGGATAGTTTGTTCCGCCAAGGGTTCCGGAAAATGTTCAACTAGAGAATCGGCGACAAAATCTGGGGGAATAAAATCTGGATGTAATCCCCGTTCCTTTAAACTAGCCGCCGTTTTCTTGCCCACAACAGCAATTTTGACGCCGGATAACGCACGACTATCTTTTCCTAGTGTCAGCAATCGTTCAAAAAAGTACTTGACGCCGTTACTTGAGGTGAGAATTAACCAATCAAAATCGGATAAATTAGTAATGGCTTGATCTAAGGCGTCCCAACTCGACGGCGGTGTAATCACCAAGGCGGGCATTTCAATCACCGTTGCGCCTTCTTTCTCCAACAAGTCCCGAAATGTACTCGACTGTTGCGCCGAACGAGTGACTAAGATTGTTTGACCCTGAAGCATCTGCGGGAAACTACGTTTATTAATGTCCTCGCCTATTGTCTCTTGTTTTGGGGTAAACTCAACGGGTAACTGTTGGTGCGATCGCAAATAGTCTCGTAATCCTACCACTTCTCCCACGACAATCACCACCGGAGACAGGGAGACACCCGCCGTTTGCTTAACAATACTGGACAGGGTTCCTACCCAAACCTGTTGCTGAGTCTGTCCACAAGCCCGAATCACCGCCACAGGGGTTTGATAGGATTTGCCATAACGCTGTAGCTGCTGAACGATAGTGGCTAAATGACGCCCACCCATTAAAATAGCCAGAGTATCGATTCGCGCCAATGCTTCCCAGTCTAAGGCTTCGGGTTGATGCGCCGTCAGGACAGTAAAACAGCGACTCAAAACCGCATCAGTCAGGGGAATATTTGCCAGTAATGGTGCAGCTAGGGCAGAGGAAATCCCCGGTACGACTTCAAAGGCACAATCGGCATCGCTTAACGCTTGAATTTCCGATGTAGCCCGACCAAAGATAAAGGGATCACCACTTTTTAAACGGGCGACTTGCTTTCCTTGTTGGCATTGTTCAACCAACAATTGATTAATCTCTGCTTGCGAAGTTGAGGGACGCCCCCCCCGCTTTCCCACATCAAACTGGCGGCAATTTGCGGGGACTAGTTGTAAAAGTTGGGTGTCTACTAAAGCGTCATAGACTAATACCTCCGCTTGATGGAGAAGTTGTTGCCCGCGTAGGGTGAGGTATGCCATACTTCCGGGTCCAGCACCGACGAGATAAACTTTACCCAAAGGGCGTCGAGAACCCAGATTTTTAGCAGGATTGGGGTGAATCATTCTCAAAATTTAAACCGTTTTGGTGAATACATCCCTCTTAAGTATAATTTTAGTTATCACCTAGGTGATAAATACACAGTTACAAATAATCCTACATCAGGGGAATGTATTCCGTTTAATCTGACAGGTAAAATGGACTGTCGAACTACATGGAAATCAATAGTATGCAATTTATCCGCGAAAAACTCTTTTCTGCACGTCCAGTGCGTTTTCTCATTGCTGCTTCACTGTGTACATTTTTGTTTTTATCAAATGCTTTGCCAGCAGTGGCTGTGGGTGGCTCTGATAAAGGTGGCACAACCCTAGACGAAATAGTCGAGAAGGCTGAACAAGTCGTCAAACAAGAACCGCGTTCTATGCAACAGGTACAAGCGGAGGCGAATAAAAGTACGAATACGGTTCAAGGATCAGCGAATAAAGAAAAGATGGAGCAATCTCAAGATTCTAAGTCCGGACCGGCTATGGCAGAAGACATCAACGAAGCGGTCAAAGACATGGAAGATACTGATTATGATTAGAGCATCATTCAATTATTAATACCACATCCGCCTTTATCACCCCATGCAAGAGGAGGCGATTGAAATCGCTGCTACACAAACAAAGTCCGCCTGCGCGGACTAGGGGGCTGTCTTAGGTTTGAGTAGTTCAAGGTTAAGCAAGATCCCCGACTTCTTAGAGAAGTCGGGGATCTGTCTGTGTACCTAACTTACTTTAAAAGCCCTGTAAGCTGTCATGCATTTAAATTAGGAATGGGTAGCAAGGAGGAATGGAAAACAGAGAACGTTTACAGATTATTAGAAATAGCTTATATATATGAGCGCACATTTTTCCACTATGAAATAATAGTATCAAAAACTAATCGAATTGTCTAGATTTTTTCAAAAATGCTGAAATCCTCGACTTAGGGTTAATAATTCATCCGCATACTTTCCTGTACTATCCCGGAGACAAACCGACCTACCGGATGTAATGTAACCAATAATGGCTGATCCGGCTGCAAATTTTTCGACAAATACCTGAGCCAA
Organism: Coleofasciculus chthonoplastes PCC 7420; assembly: GCF_000155555.1. Taxonomy (GTDB): domain Bacteria; phylum Cyanobacteriota; class Cyanobacteriia; order Cyanobacteriales; family Coleofasciculaceae; genus Coleofasciculus; species Coleofasciculus chthonoplastes_A. The sequence continues at coordinate 103,318 of NZ_DS989861.1, read as the reverse complement.
TGGTTCAGACAAACATAACACCAGTTCAAAGTCTTCACCCCCATACAAAACCCAATCCCAAACTTGTTCTGGAGACGTTAGCTGAGGTAATACGGAGGGGATAGGAATCGCATCCCGTTCCACCACAGCCCCCACCCCACTCGCTCGACAGATTTGGGCGATCGCATCCGCTAGTCCATCACTGCTATCCATTGCGGTTAGGGGGATTGGAGATTGGGAGGCTAGACTGTCCCAGAGTTGAGGTAAGATATCTAGTCTTGGTTTAGGGCGTTGGTGAGCTTGGATGAGACGCGATCGCTCTTTTTCATTCAAGTCTTTGCCGAATTCCGGATTAAGTAACAATTCCAACCCAACTCGTGATCCACCATGAACTCCTGTCACCACAATCGCATCGCCGACTTTAGCATTAGAACGCCGCATGACGCGCTGGGGTAAGACTTGACCAAATGCAGTAATCGATACCGTAATCACCGGAGACTGACAAACATCACCCCCGACAATGGGCGTATTATACGGCTGTAAACACTCAGACATACCTTGATAGAGTCGTTCAACCCAACTCACCGCCACATCACCCGGAAGACTCAAGCCAACCGTAATCCCCAGAGGCGATGAACCCATTGCTGCTAAATCCGATAAATTTGCCGCCACCGCACGCCAACCCACATCTTCCGCCGACGTCGTGCGATCGCTAAAATGAATTCCATCTACTAAAACATCGGTTGTCACCACTAATAATTGCCCCGGTTCTGGATTTGGCATAATCGCCGCATCATCACCCACAATATCTGAGGGACAAAAGCGCTGTAATCGTTTTAAAACACCCTGTTCTCCAATATCTCTAATTACATCATTGCTCATTTGTCAATTTATGGGTTTCATTATTCATTCATACGCCGATGTAGTTTCGGAAAGCGATAGTAGGTATCTCCATCCGGATCAACTTCTGGGATAGCATTAAACACCTGAACTTGGTGTTCCAAATACTGCTGTGCGATTTCGGGTTCAACCCTAGCGGCTGCAGCCAACTGAATCAGAGAAATACAGCTATTTTCCGTTTCTAATAACTGATAAAACGTTTCCTCTAATTGCTTTTGTTGACTTCGGGTGGCTTTTTGCAAGAACAAGATACCTAAAACACCTAAAGTGATCACCAATAGCAAGTCAATAATTGGCATATTCAGGGAACAGAGAATAGGGAACAGGAAACAAACCGATGATCCTTACAGTACAAGCGATGGTGCAGGCTCCCTCGTGATTTATCCGAGGGATGAAACCGAATTTCGACAAGCTCAATTGCCGCAAGGCGTCCAGCCTAGCCACTTGAGTTGCGAGTATATTTTTTCTAAGCCTCCTCAATTAATAGTGTATTATAATGTTAGCAAACATTGTATATTGTCGAGCAAGTGTTTAATCTGATTTACGAGTTTAAGCTAAAACCAACTACCGCTCAAGTCGCCACTTTTGCTGAGTGGCTAGAACAATGTCGTCGAGTCTATAACTATGCCCTTTGTGAGCGGAAAGATTGGGCAAATTCCCGTAAGTCTCCACTAAACGCTTGTTCGATTAAATACGAGTACATTATACCAGCGGATGCACCAGCACCCAACTATTCCAGTCAGTGCGAAAGTCTCACTCAGGCTAAAAAAAATATTCCTGCACTTAAGCAGGTACACTCACAAGTGCTACAGCAAACCCTTAAGCGTTTGCAAAAGGCATTTGAGGGAATGTGGGAGAATGGGCGAGGGTTTCCACGGTTTAAGAAAGCGGGTCGGATGCGGTCATTTGTTTTTCCATCAATGGGAAAAGATCCCATTCAAGGGAGATCTGTCAAATTCCCTAAAATTGGGCGGGTTAAATTCATCCAATCCCGTCCAATTCCCGATGATGCAATTATTAAACAAGCACGAATCGTCAGACGGGTATCCGGCTGGTATGTACAGTTAACCTTACAATGGAAAGTAGATGTGCCCTTCGGCAAGCTCAGGGCGTCGCCTGAAATCAGTCCGACTGGTACATCACTGGGAATAGATGTCGGCTTAATGCACTTTGCCGCCCTGTCTAATGGGCGAACGTTTCCCAATCCACGACCATTTAAACATCTAGAAGGCAAGCTTAAATCGCTGCAAAAGAAGGTGTCTAAAAAGCGTCCAGGGTCAAACAATCGCGCCAAAGCACAAGCCAAAGTGTCACGACTACATGAGCGAATAGCTTGCCACCGCAAAAACTACCATTGGGAGTTAGCCCATAACCTTTGTGATTGGGCGGATATGATATTTGCCGAACAACTCAACCTGAAAGCGTTAGGTCGAGGCTTTTTAGCTAAACACTGCCTAGATGCAGGGTGGGGTCAGTTTCTCGATATCCTATCTCAATGTTGTTTTAAGCGGGGTGTGTACTTCCAGAAAGTACCCGCAGCCGGAACAAGTCAGACTTGCCCCAACTGTTTAGAGGATACAGGTAAGAAAAAGCTCTCTCAACGGGTACACAAATGCCAGTATTGTGGGTATGAATGTGATCGGGATGTAGCATCCGCTCGCATTATAGAAATTAAAGGACTGCAAGCCGTGGGACACACGGTAGGTAAGCTTTCTGAGGGTAAAGGTTTCATCCTAGAAGATGTAAAACTCTGCCTCCCTGTGACGGAAGAATCACCCGCGTTTTAACCGGGTGAGTGTCAACTTAACCTGAATGGCACGCTCAGATGAGGCTGGTGGGCATTGCCCACCCTACGGGATATCAAGGGCTGAAGGGGTGACAAGCTAGCGTCAAAAGTAGGCAGGGTGTGGGGTATGGGGTGTGGGGCTGGCTCTGTAAGGAACACAAAAGCCCATCAGAGGAGATCGGGTATAGAGTTTTTGGTGACTCCCTGAGATTAGTTCAACACCTCGACTCCGCGGCAATTGAGCGTTCGACTAAGCGCTCACGCCGAAGTCCTGTCGAAATTCGGTGTCCCTACACCCAGTAGTACCTTCAAGACCCTTGTCACCCCCTCAGTATCAAGGGTTTTGGCAATTCCAAACGGCTTATTGAGCGTGCCATTGTACTTAAGCTGCAACGTCGGGTTCAACCAAATTATCAGCGCCCTGAACAACTGTAGCTGACTCAATGATATCGCCGAGTTCTAGCTTGTCCAATACGTCTTTCCCCTCAACAACATAACCAAAGACCGCATAACGCCCATCCATAACATTAAAACCAGGAGGGGTTAACTCACTATCAAACTTGAAGAAAAAGAACTGAGACGAACCCCCATTGGGATCATCTCCTGGACGCGCCATGGCGACAGCACCGTAAGCGGAGAAAGGAAGCACGGGTTCATCTAAATAAATCCCCGCCTGTTCTAAGGTCATACCATAGATGGGTTCCTCATCTCCCCTGACTAACACTTCAAAGGGAATAGCCCGATATTCACCTGTCTTGGGATCGATAAATCCTTCTTCAGGTCCAGGTGGATCACCAGTTTGCACGTAGAAGTCTTCAGTACGGGTAATTGCCAGCTCATCATAAAAACCCCGTTGCACCAAATCAACAAAGTTACCCGCCGTAACCGGGGCGCTATAGCCATCAACGACTAAGGTCATATCCCCTTTATTCGTAGCTATCTCTATCGTGGCGCGACCTTTGAGTTGAGGTAAATTACTATACTCTGAGGGGACTTCAAAAGGAAATCCCTTGACCATCATTCGTTCCAGTTCACCCACCTTGTCAAGGATTTTGCCTCGCTCAATCCAGACGGCTTCTTTATCCTTGGCTTCAACTGCTTCTCGGAGTGAAACGATATCATCTTTCATGGTGGTAATAATCGCTTCAGCTTGCGGTTTTTGCTCCTCTGGGATGTCAGCCAGCACTTTTTCCGGGCGATTGCTCAAAATTACATCCGCTTTGGTGATATCCCGGTTAATCGGACTCCAGCGCTTTCCCCGTAACTGAGTGGCAATATCTTCGAGACTTGCTTGCACGTTCCGCACCGCTTGGTTTTCAATGGGCAGAGCATACCGCAGTAGGGCTTTGCCATCAGTAATCGCATTCCCTTGCGCCAAGCGACTTTCTCGGGCAGGTGGTTGTTGATCATTACCAAAATTCCACCAGGCACCGCTTAAACTTACGGAGAGTGTCACCAGTAGCAGCGCCACAAAACTGGTTTTGAGCAGACGTTGGCACCAATCGAGCTTGAGAATTTTTAAAGGTCGCATAAACATATCGCCTAAGGCTGAATACCATTAGGTTGAGGCTAACTTACAGCATTGAAACAGATATTCTTCATCTTGCCATACGGGGTGTCCGTGCCAAAACATCCGAGCGCGAATACCTCTCTTGCCGAATTAACTATGGGAATGTTCTTCTACAAAGGTACAATAGAGTGCCGAATGTTATGCCCAAAGTTATGCCGAAGCCGTCAGCCGTCGCGAATTAGGGGTTTGACAAGTCTGATGTGGGCGTTACGTTTAATGCTGACCTCAATGCCAGCTACAATATCTTGCGTACACTATTCCCCAACCCTTGAGGAACAATGATTTCAAGTAACGACTTTCGCACGGGTGTCACGATTGATTTAGAAGGATCGGTGTGGCGGGTGGTGGAGTTTCTCCACGTCAAGCCTGGAAAAGGCTCGGCTTTTGTCCGCACCAAGCTGAAAAATGTTCAGACGGGGAATGTCATGGACAGAACCTTTCGGGCTGGGGAAACAGTACCCCAAGCCATCCTAGAAAAACGCACCATGCAGCATACCTACAAAGATGCTGACCAATTTGTCTTTATGGATATGGAAACCTTTGAGGAAAATCGCCTCAATGAAGAGCAAATTGGCGATCGCGTCAAGTATCTCTCCGAAGGGATGGAAGTCAATGTGGTGACGTGGAATGATCAAGTCCTGGAAGTGGAGTTACCCAACTCCGTGGTGCTGGAAATTGTGGAGACTGATCCGGGTGTCAAAGGTGATACCGCCACAGGTGGTACTAAACCCGCTACGGTGTCTACGGGAGCGCAAGTGATGGTACCACTGTTTATTTCCGTCGGCGAGCGAATTAAAATCGATACTCGTAACGATTCCTATCTGGGTCGCGAGTAAATGGATCTGAACCAATCAATCAACAGCTAAGGTGAATATCCAAACACCGCTTTTGCCCAGCTCAAATCGTGATCAATCCTGCCTGAGGTATCATGTAGAACTCTAACCTTGAATTTTTCCAGAATTCCTATCTCCCTAATTTAGTTGTGCCATTAGACTTCAACCAAATCCGTGAACTGCTAACCGCGATCGCTCAAACCGATATTGCGGAAGTGATATTGAAAAGTGATGACTTTGAACTGACGGTACGTAAAGGATTATCCGCCAGTCCTCCTAGCGACTCAACAATGAGTCGAACAGATACCCCTGTAGCGTCCAGCGTGGGAACAGCGGTGGCTGGAATGGCTCCCCCACCGCCTCCCCCTTCCACACCCACACCTGAACCAGCACCATTGGCTCAAACGGGAACAGCTTCAGCTACACCGTCTCCAGGAGTGGAGTCAAAATGGGAAGAGGTGAAGTCGCCCATGGTTGGCACATTTTATCGGGCACCATCGCCAGATGATACCCCTTATGTCGAAGTTGGCGATCAGGTTCGCGTCGGTCAAACTATCTGTATCATTGAAGCGATGAAGTTGATGAATGAACTTGAAGCCGAAATATCCGGACAAGTGATGGAAATTTTGGTCGAAAATGGCGAACCGATTGAATATGGTCAACCGTTGATGCGGATCAATACAGGGTAAATGAGCGATGTAAAGGATTGATGATTACTCTATTGTTATCAATTGACCAAAAATAGGCTAAAATTTGATGATCACCTAATTTCGGGTTAGACCGATGCCAAGAGTAAAAACAGTCCCTCAAGAGGTCGTCCAACAAGTTTCTGAGTATTTTAGTATCTTAAGTGAACCTATGCGTCTACGCCTGCTCAATTTACTCCGCGAAGGTGAAAAATGTGTCCAAGAATTGGTAGAAGCCACAGAGACGAGTCAGGCAAATGTCTCTAAGCACCTGAAAGTGATGCTACAGGCGGGAATACTTAGCCGCCGCACTGAAGGCACATCTGCCTACTACAAGGTAGAAGATGAGCTGATTTTTGACCTATGTAATTTAGTGTGCGATCGCCTCGCTACCCGCATCGAACAACAAGCCCGCCATTTTCGGAACTTTACTTTGACGAACAAAGGGTAGAAGGGGAATTTTTTTGTTCAAAAATTGAACCGAACAGGCGATCTAAGTACCGGGACATAAATTCTGTTCGCTGTAAGCTGTCATGCATTTAAATTGGGTATTAGTAGCGAGCAAGATGGGTATTAGTAGCGAGCAAGATGGGTATTAGTAGCGAGCAAGATGCAAAGCCTGCGGCATGGCTTCGCTAAACGCACTACAAGGATTGCGCCATTATTGATATTTAAGGTTTAAATGCCGAACAGCTTACTCAGTTAACAAGCGTCAAAACCTTACTGTTCCCCGTTCCCCGTTCCCTGTTTCCTTGTCCTCAGGCTAAACTTTAATCATGGTTGTTTGACCTTAAAGTTGAAAGTTTGTTTCAAAGTTTTGGCGAGTCATCGGTTGATCGACGATCAACCCTTCACCTCCTAAGACTTCAAGGGGTTTTCCTTCCACATCAATCCAGACTTGAGCATCCGGATCTAAGCTGGTGGCTGTATAGATAATTTGTCCGAGGCGGCTTTGCATCGAAGTACTGCCACCCCCTGTGGTAAAGTCTTCAGATAGATCTAGATGCACTCCGTCAGATTTGATCGAAAGATTCCGTAGCTCAGTTCCTTCGGGAATTGCCGAGGCTACCGCTTGCTGTTCAGGTCCAGACAATAATTGCTGGAATGCCATCTCTAACACTTCAGATGGATTATCAGCATTTTCGACAGTAATGGAACTGGGAACCAATTCAATTTGATTATTGACAGCATCAACCCAATACACTTGAACCTTTTGTTCAGTCGCGGGCGGCGTGTCTTGGGGCGATTGGGAGAGGGTAGGCACTTCCGATTGGGGGGGTGAGGCGGTAATCGTATTCCAAGCCCACCAAGCGCCTCCACCAGCGGCGGCTAACATGGCGACGGAAACACCAGCGATCAAACTTGTGGGAATACGACGTGTATCTTGTGGATTTTGCATAGTTATTACCTGTCCAATCGTTCAATGTTTTGTAGGATTAAGAAAAAATGTGATATTGTTTCACTGACAATGTTCCCTCTGTTTCCTTAACAAGGGCGGGTTTAGTTCAGTTAGGGCTTATCTCCAAAACGTTAGCGGTAAAACCCGCCCCTACAGAACGTGTAGGAAACGTCTGAGGTGAAGGTTTAGTCCGCTTGCGGTACATCAGCTCGAACAAATGCGGCTATCTGTAGATCCTGATTATCTATCTCTAATTGTAAGAGTCTGACCGTAATCCCAGCATCTTCCAAGCTACGGAGATTGGCGCGATCGCTTAATCCCTTGGCGAAGCCTTCAACCAAGGGAGACGGTAACGCTTGACCATCAACGGTTACTTTTGGTTCAATCAGTTGCAAGCGATGTCCGGCTTCAATCCCCAATCCAGATTCCACAACGATGGCTAGGGATTGACGATTCCCTTCCACCGCATCCACTTGGAAACGCAGGCGATTATTTCCCAGCAACTCTAATCGAGGATTGAGAAACTGGTAACGTTGTGCGGTATCTCTGGAGAGACGACTACCGAGTTGTTGTAATTTTGCAGCAACTCTAGGAGACTGAAGCATCTGGTTGAGATCCGATTCGGTTAAAACCAGACGCACCCCTGCTTGTAACGGTTGACGTAACGAGGCTAAGGGCGACGTTTGACCCTCCTGTCTCAGACGGTTGATATCCAGATTAATCGGATCAGTTTCGACTTCTAGAACATCAATCCGAATGTCTGGTGTCAACCATAACCCTCGACCCGCAATCCGGACTTGTTCGAGTTTCCCTTGCAAAGCTCGATAATTCGGCGTATTGTCAATCCGCACATCAAGCTGTTCAACTCTCTCCAATTGAGAACTCAGGACATTTTCCACCACGCGATCGATGATTAAGCCCGGAGGGGAAACCAGCGTGAGTAACGCCGATAGGAGGATGCTCAAAATTTCCATATTTCCGTTGAGTTGTTTACATTACTTAACATCTAACCCCTAAATCTTTAAACTTTATTGCAGTTTTATTACAGAGTGAGAGCCGATTGCCATAGGCATGATACCTTCAATGAGGTGTTGACGAAAAGCACAGCCTTAGGAAAGGAGGACATTTTGGATTTGCGTTCTGCTCAAACCCCCAACGACTTTGTTCATGAAGATATTAGTGAGTACGTGGCTCAGCTCCAGCTACACATGGCGTTACAAGCCCGGAATTTAGTCCCGACTCTCACCAAAGCAGTAGATAGCCGAGAGCAGTTGTTACAGCAAACCCAAGCCACCTTGGAAAAGCTAGCGTCTCGACAGGCGGTTTAGTTGAGTGGTGAGTGTTGACCCTTCGCTTCGCTCAGATAACCGATTTGGTAGGGGCGGGTTTCACAACTATCGTTTCTGATCTCACCCTAGATGTAACTAAACCCGCCCCGACTGAGTGTTGTTTGACATAAGACATAAGACATAAGACAAATAATTAACGACTCGCCAAAATTAAAGCATCGGCGTAGTTTAAAGCCTCTTGCCACACAGCATAGCCGCGTCTGGCGAGATGAATCCCATCAGTAGTTAACTCCCGTTGCATTTGACCCTGATTATTCACAAACAAATGGTGCAGGTTAAGATAGCCTGCACCTTCTTGCTGTGCGATCGCGGCGATTTGTTGATTCAGGTTGCGGATGCGATCGCTGGGAATAGCGCTTAATCGTGTGGGTAAAATAGACTGAACAATAATTTGGGCTTGTGGGTGGTTTTGGCGTAAGCGCTGGATGATGTGGCGGGTATTATCGAGAATCACGCGATCGCGAACCCCCTGACGCAAGTCGTTGGTGCCAGCCATGACATAGATTGTATCGGGTCGGGTTTGGGAAAAAGCCGAGAGTCGCTCCAGAATTTGGCTAGAGTTTTCCCCAGAAATCCCCTGATTCAGCCAAAATTGACCGCTAGGTAGGTTGGCTGTAGGAAACCAAAGACTCAAGGAATCGCCCACTAAAATAGACAGACGATTATTCCCCTGTCCCCTCGCCATCGCTTTCGCTTCTTCTGCAAGTAGCTGTTTCCATTGAGTATGAGTGGGTTTAGCCAGTGTCGCTTTACTCCAAACCGACTGGAAACTATCAGCCGGGAGGCGGGTATAGGTTTGACCTCTATTTAATGCGGCTAATCGTTGATAATAGAGTTGGGTTCCCGATTTAGGGGAAATGTTACGTTGAGAGTTAGTAGTAAGCGCTTGATTCGTGGTGGCACTAAAGTGCCCACTACTAACCGATGAACTAAACTCAACACCAGGGATTTCCACCCCAGAGATCATCGGTTGAGTGACGACGGAGTGCGAGTGATCAGCTTTAGCGGAAGCCAACAAAGCCGACAAATTCTCGAACAGGTTGGGAACCAGTGGTGGTGGCGGGGGTGCAGATACGGGACCAACGGTAAGCAGACTGGCTGCTAGTAAATAGGGATCGCTCATGGTACATTCCATTACTCTCTCTTTTTCCTTTGACAGGAATTTGCCAGAGTATCAGGAATATATGGCAGAAGGCAGGAGGGTTCTCACTGTTCCCTGTTTCCCCATCTCAAAAAGCAGGGGAAGCAGGGGAAGCAGGAAAAGCAGGGGGAGGGAACGTTATATCTTTGAATGCAACTTGGTATGGTATCACTTCTGCTTCTGTTGATCTCGCAAAAAAGCAATAATGACAGCTTTTCTCAGGGTTGCCTCGATGGAATTGATAAAGCCTATCGCAACGAATAGATTATTCATTGACAATTGTATAGTTTGTAAAGCATTGTTGACTTCTGTGTGATTGTCCTCGATCCATTTTTCCAGAAATTTATGCTCTGTTAACGCTTCGTCAATATCATTCTGGGAAAAAAATCGCTGCAATTTGGATGATTTTTTCATGGAGTTAATTCTCTTGTCCAAATCCTCTCCAGATGAGTTCACTTGAGGACGGGTGAATAAGGCAGAAATTTTTGGCATGATTGATGTGGGACGAACGGTTTCACTTAATATATTGACACAGTTCAAAGGTGTTTTGTTTAGAAATATATACGGCAATAAGCGTAAAAAATACTACGTCAATTATCGTAAATCTTGTTAGGTATTATTTTTTCATAAAAGATATAAATCAGCCAAAAAGATGACATGGAAATAAATGAAATTTGTCCGCCTAAGCTTTTTGAAAAATTCATACTTTAGAGTGAAAAACAAAAAGCAGCACTTCGCTATAATGATAGATTGAATAAAAAACTGGAGTGAAATCTACACGATGGCAGCAATGAAATTCAACGTTCCGAGTATTGCTTGTGATGCTTGCGCCAAAACCATTAGCGAAGGGATTCGTACTCACGAACCTGAAGCGAAAGTCGATGTTGATGTGGCAAATAAGACGGTTAGCGTGGAAACTGAGGCGTCTCAGGAGTCGATTAAACAAGTCATTACTTCAGTTGGGCATCAGGTGGAATAATATCTAATCTGGCATTATAGAACCCCCTGTTCTTTGTAAATTGTAGAAATAGTAGAGACTTTGCATGCATTGTAGAGACGCGCCATGGCGCGTCTCTACTAAACAAATTAGCCTGAAATGGCTGAGACTGTTGGCATTTGGGAATCTGAACGGTTTGCTCCCAAGCGCGATCGCACTTCCAAATACACCAGCAAAGCATTAATATCAGCCGGGTTCACCCCACCAATGCGAGAAGCTTGACCAATTGTCAGGGGTTGAACCTGGGAGAGTTTCTCGCGAGATTCCTTGGATAAGGTTTCAATGGCATCATAATCCAGATCCGTGGGTAATCGTCGCTGGCTTTGACGGGACACTTGATCAATCTGATTTTGCTGGCGTTGCAGATATCCGGCGTATTTGATATCGATTTCCGCGCCGTCTCGTTCAGCTTGATTGAGACTGGAGTTTCCTAATCCGTAGTGATCCAGATTGGTATAGTGGAATTTGGGACGACGCAGCAATTCAGCCAGGGTAATCGAACCCTTAATCCGTTGCTGAGTATCCGACGCGATCGCAACACCTAATTCCTCATGTTCTTTGATCCGTACAGTCTGAAGTCGTTCCTTCTCAGCCGCAATATTGGCTTGTTTTTCAGTATAAAGTTGCCAACGGCGGTCATCAATTAAGCCAATCTCTCGTCCCAAAGGAGTCAGACGGCGATCGGCGTTATCGGAACGCAGGAGTAAGCGATACTCGGAACGGCTGGTTAGCATCCGGTAAGGTTCTCGCAAGTCTTTGGTACATAAATCATCAATTAATGTGCCGATATAGCTTTCCTCACGGGGGAACACCAACATCTCTTGATGTCGCACATAGCGTACTGCATTAATCCCCGCCACAATCCCCTGGGCGGCGGCTTCTTCGTACCCCGTTGTTCCATTAATTTGTCCAGCGCAGAATAACCCCTCAATTTTTTTGGTCATTAACGTGGGAAAACACTGGGTTGCAGGGAGATAATCATACTCCACCGCATACGCCGGACGCAGCATAGTACAGTGTTCTAATCCAGGGAGCGATCGCAGCATTTGCAATTGTAGATTCTCTGGTAATCCTGTCGAGAATCCCTGGATATAGAGTTCGGGAATGTCTCGCCCTTCCGGTTCAATAAAGATCTGATGGCTTTGCTTATCCGCAAACCGGACAATTTTATCTTCAATACTGGGACAATAACGGGGTCCTTTGGCATCCACCCAACCCCCATAAACCGGAGACAGATGTAGATTATCCCGAATCAACTGATGCGTTTGTGCCGTGGTACGGGTAATATAACAATTCATCTGTTCCCGTTCCACCCACACCTCTGGGTCAAAGCTGAACCAAGACACCACCTCATCCCCAGGTTGAGGTTCCATCTTACTGTAATCCACCGATCGCTTATCCACCCGCGCCGGGGTTCCTGTTTTCAGGCGTCCGGTTTCAAATCCCAGTCGGTTCAGAGTTTCCGTCAATCCCACGGCGGCAAATTCTCCAGCGCGTCCAGCGGACATTGACTTATTTCCCACCCAAATACATCCACCCAGGAACGTTCCCGTTGTTAATATAACCGCAGGGGCTTGGAATGCTACACCAAAATAAGTCTGAACACCGATAACCTGATCATTCGCCCCCAGGACTAAATCCGTCACCATCCCTTCACGGATTACCAGATTCTCCTGGTTCTCGACAATCCGTTTCATCACCGCCGCATATTCCCGCTTATCGGTTTGCGCCCGTAACGCCCAAACCGCAGGTCCGCGCGACTGATTCAGTACCCGCTTCTGGAGATAGGTTCGGTCTGCCATTTTGCCAATTTCTCCCCCCAAAGCGTCTACCTCGTGGGCGAGTTGGGATTTAGCCGGGGCACCCACAGCGGGGTTACAGGGTTGCCAAGCGATTTTATCCAGGTTCAGCGTAAGTAGGAGGGTGCGACATCCCAGACGGGCGGCGGCGAGTGCGGCTTCGCAGCCAGAATGTCCAGCACCGACAACGATGACATCAAAAGCGTCTTGGAAATCTACGGGGGAATTTGTGGTCATGGTTAGTGTTTGAGTGACAAGGACTCATGGTTCATTCTACCGAATTCCCTGGTAGAGACGCGCCATGGCGCGTCTTGACATTGATATCGGGGCAGATTTTACCGTTATCGTTATTCAATGTAGGGGCGCAAAGCTTGCACCCTTAAACATGATGTCAGTCAGTGGACACAATAAAAGCTAACGGTAGAAATTGTTATTTGTCCTTTGTAAGGGACTGTGGGCTTCTCCTGCAAGGCTTCCCGGATTGCGCGTTTTATAGTGAAGCGAACGCAAGAGTCCTGTCGATTTTATGGGCGCACGTCGGTGCGCCCCTACAGTTTCTGGATGTAATTCTAATTCATCAAATAAGCCAGTAGGGTGGGTTTCGACTTCGCTCAACCCACCAGCCTTAATTCAGGTAAGCGAACCTTATCCAGCAGCTAATAGCACTCCCACAATCGAACCTAAAGCATTTGCCCCTGCATCTCTTTCCGTGTCATTCTGACAATAAAAATCAGTCAAATTGTATTACAATAAATCAACTTAAATCAGGGCAAGGATGAGAATTGAGGAGTGGCTAAGATGAGCGAATATGATTCGCCATGGAAAGAAAGCATTTCGCTATATTTTCGGGAGTTTTTGAGTTTCTTCTATCCACGCATAGAAGAGGACATTGATTGGGAACGAGGATTTGAATTTTTAGACACTGAGTTACAACAAATCAAGCGAGAGACAGAAACGGGGAGGAGAGATGCGGATAAGTTGGTGAAAGTCTGGCGGCGTAGTGGGGAGGAGGAATGGGTTCTTGTCCATGTGGAGGTGCAATCACAGCGTCAAAGTGAGTTTAGTGAGCGGATGTACCTGTATCATAGCCGGATTTTCGATCGGTATCGTCGCAGTGTGGTGAGTTTGGGAATACTCGGCGATGAGCAACCAGGGTGGCGCCCCAATCGGTATGAGCGTGAATTGTGGGGGTGTCGGGCAATACTGGAATTTCCGATGGTGAAACTGCTAGATTACAGTATGGATGAGCTTGCTCGCAGTCAAAACCCATTGGCAGCGATAGTACAGGCGCACCTTTCTGCCCAAGTTGCCGGGAAAGATGTTGGGGTGGGATATGAAAGTAAGCTGTCTTTGATTAAGAGTTTATATGAGCGGGGGTATGGGCGAGAGGATATCGTTCAATTATTTCGATTAATCGATTGGTTTATTGCTCTACCAAAGAGAGAAGAGGAGCGATTGTGGCAAGAGATACAAACGTTAGAAGAGGAGAGAAAAATGCCTTATATTACCAGTATTGAGCGAATCGGAATCAGGAAAGGCTTGGAGCAAGGGTTACAGCAAGCAAGACAAGAAGATATTGTCCGTATTCTTGAACTTCGGTTTGAAGAGATTCCGCAGAAATTGAGGGGATTAATTGGAAAAATTGAGGCTCTTGAGGTGCTAAATACTCTTCTGGTTCAGGCGGTGACAACTCAATCCTTAGAGGCATTTGAATCTGTGGCGAATCAATATGTTACGGAGGAGGGATCGGGATTGGAGAACACAGATCTGAGTTCGGGTGAAGAGGCAAATGAGACGTAAACAAAGAGTTAGGTTTTATTGAGTAATAATTTATTTGGTGGGCATTGCCCACCAGCCTTAAATTAATGACATCAAACAACAACAGTATGCTATCCATGACCAATGACTCAATATCTTAAAAATCAACGCCTGAAGCTATTGCTTATCAGTCCAACTGAAACCCATTTAACTATTCTTTTGAAATAAACAGTAAAAATCCACGACTGTAATAGTCGTGGATTTTGCAACTGAGGCTCTCTTCTAGTCCTGCCGAAGCAAGGCTTTTAGTTATCCCAAATTCCAAGGGTTAGGAGGACTTTAAAAACGTTATTCGCTGGCGCTACCCGTAATAATTTTGGGATACAATCATCTTGGGTTAACGACAGGTAGATGAGGCGTGAATGTTAGCTTACAGCTAGTGCGGTCAGAAGTAATACATTGACGAATAAAATAGCACACGCCCCTTGAAAAGCATAGCGACGCTGTTGTTCACTATTGGGATATTCAGCATAATATACAGGGGTTTCGATCGCGTAGTTGTTCAGTTGTCCGTCTTGGTTGATTGTGGTGTACATCTGAATCTCTCTCCTCTGTTTTGTTTGTTCTCTCTGTTGTTTATAACTTTAACCAAGGTCTTTACAGAAACGCAATAGATATGCTATTGAATCTTGTTCTGCTTTTTATAAGATGAGCTTATCAAAAGCTAACCGTACTATATACCTAGGCAATAATACTGACTTAACTCCATCACAGCCAGTTTTCCCCTAGAACTTCTCCATGCCATTCATCAAAAGACTGGACTTTGCGTCTGTTAAGATAGATCAGCCACAGTTAGATTCACCGTTCTACTGTAAAGATGGACAACACACTGAACAGGCTTCGCTGCGTGAAACGAAATTTGGGTTACCGTGTCGAAGATGCCATGAGACACTTATCCAACAACGTGAGTCCGTCAGAAATAGTTAATCAAAAGGAAATTAGAGTAGTTGGCTTAAAACGGAGTGGAAATCATGCCATTATCAACTGGATCAGAAAACAACACCACGGTGAAGTATGGCATTTGAATAAGATTCCAGTAAAACGGAATCCATACCGTTTCTTGTATGAACATTATCCCAAAGAAAAATTAAAGCAGGAAGCCAAAGGCAATTTCACAAAAAAAGACTGTTTAATCTATAGCTATGAAGATCATGCGCTTGAGCAAATCACTGACAAGGAGTTTGACAAAAAAAGTGAACTGTACTTGGGCAAAAGTGCAATCAAATACGATGTAATTATCTTAAGAGATCCCTTTAATATGCTGGCAAGCCGATTTAAAAAGGGATATATGAAGGTAAAATGTCCGGATAGAACATTAGTTGAACTGTGGATATCATACGCTCAAGAATTCTTGGGAGAAACGCAGTTCTTGAAAAATAATAAAATCGTGGTTAATTATAATCAGTGGTTTATTGATGTGGACTATCGCCAGCAACTAGCCAAGCAACTTAATATCAAGTTTTCTGATGCAGGTTTTAATGATGTAAAAGGGCAAGGTGGTGGGAGTTCTTTCGACGGAATTGCATTTCGGGGGAAAGCGGCTGAAATGGATATTCTTAACCGATGGAAAGTCTTTGCTGATCAGCCACAATACCAAAAACTCATCGATAATACAGAACTTCAAGACTATTCAAAACGAATCTTTGGTCATATTCCCGGAACGGAACGCTATTTTTGAGAGATTTCCTTATGGGAGCATCTTACTTGACAGGTGTTCTAAAGTTACCTGCGTCGGAAATTTATGCAAACCCTTACAGCGCAAAGCGCTGTAATAAAGTACAGTAGATCAAAGTCCCCCTTCCGTCCCCCTTAAAAAGGGGGAGACCAGCGGATGCTTCGCGTTTTCTTCCATGGGGGAAACCAGAGGATGCTTCGCTTTTTTTGCTTATGGGATTTAGGGGGATCGACAATGTACCGCATAGCAGAGCAAACTGCTTTATCCATCAACTGACTTTTCACGTCATCTAGAAAAATCGATATTAAACCTAACCCCCCAGCCCCCTTCCCTGCGTAGCTTGCTTCCCCGAAGGGGTGGGAAGGGGGAGAATTAACCCGATTTCACTCTTCAGCGCGTTGGCTCAAAACATCTGTAACTATTCAACCCAATGTCTGATTAATTCCCGAATATAAGGAAGAATAATCTTCATCCGCTAACCCAGCGTTTTTCGCCTTTTCAACAACCTGGCGCACACCCGCCAAACTACTCGCTTCTAACCCTTCGGCTTTTGCCTCACTAAGGAATAAATTAATATCTTTAAGTAAATGTTTCAGAGGAAAATTGGGATCAGCAAAATTACTGTCTTGCATCCGATTTAACTTCTTATCAAACGTCGGTGCATACAGCGCACTGTCTCGCAGCAGTTCCATAAACTTGTCTACATCCACCCCCTGACGCTTTACAAATCCCAAACTAAGGGCAAATCCGGCGGTTAACGAGGCAATTAATTGATTTAAGGCTAACTTTGTGGCGGCGGCGGTTCCCACGGGACCCATTAATAGGGGTTCTCCAAAATTTTTGAGTAACTCTTGCCATTTTTGAAACTGATCTTCAGACGCCCCTACCATGACTTGCAGCTTGCCATCTTTGACTTGCGGAATACTCCCTAATACAGGCGCTTCTAGATACTCACCCCCGACGGCTACGATTTGATTTTGAATATCTTGGCTTTGTCTGGGGGAAATGGTTCCCATTTGAATCACGGTGCGTCCTTTTAATGCTTCTTGGCAACTATCAGATAGTGCCACCTGTCGAATTGCATCAGCATCCGCCAACATTAAAATAACGCAATCGACAGCCGCGATCGCATCCGCCGCCGAATCAGTCGTTTCGGCTCCTGAATCCTTTAGAGGTTCTAGCTTAGATAAGGTGCGATTGTACGCCACGACTGGTATTTCCGCATCCAGTAACCGTTGCGCCATGGGTTGTCCCATTAATCCTGTACCGAGAAATCCTACCTTAACCATGTATTTGTTTTGGGGTTGACTACATCAAAACACTCCCTTGCAATCTTGCACCCACTGCTTGACTCTGACACCTATCTGTTGAGGGATTTCTTTTTTTCTGAACATAAGACAGATCGAAGGGTAGGAGGGTAGGAGGGTAGAAGGTAAAAATCATATCGTATTGTAGGGGCGGGTTTAGCCATTTAATTGACGAATATACCGAAAACTTATCAACAAAACCCGCCCTCTTGCCGTTTAGATTTAAGACATAAGACGAATAACATAAGGCATAAAACAATTACCCTTTCCACCAACGCTCCTCTTGCACAAGTGTATGCATTTGCCAATTCGGATCAGGTTGAGGATAATCTAAGCGGTAATGTCCGCCACGACTTTCTGTCCGAAACAAAGCGCTTTTCAAAATTAAGTAAGCTATATCTAATAAGTTAGAGGTTTCTCCCCAAGTTCGCACCAGGTAATCAGCATTTGGAACATCAAGTTGAACTGTCTTCTGTGGCGTTAAATTCCGTAACTGTTGGCTTAAAGGCAACGCAGCCAATTCGGACTGCCAGACTTCCACCTGCGCGATCGCACGTTCTAACTTTTGTGCAGATCGACAAATCCCAGCACTTTGCCAGACTAAACGTTTTAACTCATCTTGTATCGCCAGCATTTTATCTGTTTTCGTAGCTTCATCGGATAAGGTTAAGGGAGAAATAGAAGCTGAGTCCTGATTCAAGACCGATTGATCGGGTGTTAATTCTCCCAACTGAGCGCCAAATACAATACATTCCAATAGCGAATTACTGGCTAGGCGATTCGCACCATGAACACCCGTACTCGCCGTTTCACCCACGGCATATAAATTAGGAATAGAGGTAGAGGTCATTAAATCTGTAGCAATTCCCCCCATCCAATAATGGGCGGCGGGGGTGACAGGAATCATATCCCGAAATACATCAACCCCCCATTGCTGACAAACTTGGATAATATTCGGAAATCGGTGGCGAATGCGATCATCGGGAATGGGGCGCAAATCTAAATAGACATGACTGGTGGCTGGATCAGGTTTAGTTTTCTGTAAATGACTAAAAATCGCTCGACTCACCACATCTCTAGGCGCAAGTTCGCCATCAGGATGATACTCAAAGGCAAAACGGTGTCCCTGATCATCCACCAGATGCGCCCCTTCTCCCCGCACCGCTTCGCTGATCAGAAAATGAGGCGCTCCCGGTTTGGTTAAAGCCGTGGGATGAAATTGGACAAATTCCAAGTCTCTGAGAATCGCACCCGCCCGCCACGCGATCGCGACTCCATCTCCGGTACTGACATCGGGATTCGTTGTCTGGGCAAAGACTTGACCGCCGCCTCCTGTAGCCAGGACAACCGCACCCGCCCGTATCCAACTGATTTTACCTTGATACATGAGTTGGACACCCTGACAATGACCTGTTTCAGGATTCAGCCAGACAGATAAAGCAAATGCCTGCTGAAGCACCGTAATATGAGATTGGCGCAAGACTAAGGCAGTCAGCGTACTCACTACAGCCCGCCCTGTGGTATCCGCCGCATGGAGAACCCGGGGACGAGAATGAGCCGCCTCTAAGGTTAAGGCTAACTGCTCCCCCCGTCGATCAAACGTCACCCCCATCTCCACTAACGAGCGAATGCGATCGGGTGCTTGTTGAGCCAAAAACTCCACAGCATCAGCGTCACAAAGCCCCGCCCCTGCCCGAAGTGTATCCTCAACATGCAACACTGGGGAATCTCCGGGGGCAATAGCCGCCGCAATACCGCCCTGCGCCCAGTCACTGGCACCGATGGATAGAGTATCTTTGGTTATCAGTGCAACATTTAAGCGATCGGGTAGACAGAGGGCGGCATAAAGTCCAGCCGCGCCAGCACCTACAACGATGACATCAAACTGGGTTGGCTGATGGAGTGGCGATTGAGAATTGTCAGGAACAGAAATCATCAGGAAAATGGGTTTGAAACCCCGTCCTTTTAGGACGGCTTTACATTGAATTGAATCCCCTCGCGGGGTGGAGGGGTATGGTTGCCCCTCCGTTGGGGTATGGTTGCCCCGACTCTTTCGAGTAAAGTTAGCTTCGCCAATGTTTCAAGAGCTTGTTAGGCTGAAAGCACTGTCCCAGTGACCTTAGAACTGTTTAACCTTCAGCGACAGAGCAAGGAACTAGCTTCGCATTCCAGGGTGTCGTGACTCAAAAAACGTAGTCAGTTAAGACTTAGGCTGGTCAGAATGGCTTGTCAGATTGCTCTTTCAAGCCTCATGGCTTTAGGCTGAGGTTCCTGACAGTTAGTCCAAATATAGTCAAATATTTGAGGAGACATGGGAATCTTCACCTCCCCAAGGGCAATGTAGAGACTAAAATGCAACGTCTCTACACAGGTTTTCATCCCTCTACCCTCTGTCATCTGCCTTGATCCTTGTGTAAAAAATAACCCACCCCCCAACAGGAGTGGGTTGAACTAGGAATTTCCTGGATTATCCGAGTTTAGTAAACGCCGGGATTGTAGCGGTCGTCACCTTCGTTGTAAACGTCCGCTGTATCGGTCACAGTGAATGCATCCAGATTGTCTTTTAGCACCTGCTTTTGCCGATCAGTCAATCCGGGAATCTCCAGCACTTCCTCTACATCGTCGTAGGGAGCATTCTGGATGATCAATGATGCTAATGTCGGGAACATGCCCCGATACTTGCGAAACGCTCGGATATGAGTATTGTTCAAATCCAGCTTTTGACCATACTCTGTTTCCAGCTTGGCATCGGCTGGATTCCGTAGAGTCGTCTCAGCCAGTAACATCGGTGACCCATTCGGGAGCGCGTTACTCAAAGACACGCCCGGAGTCCAGGACATTGGTGCTGCGATCGCGCTTTGGGAGAAACCCAACCATCCTAAGCAGCCCACTAACAGTCCCCATACCACTAACACACGAACCAATCGTTTCATTAACTCTCCTCCTTACTCAAACACATTGAAGACCAAGAGAGAACTGCCGTTCTACAACACTTGGACAAAGCTAGACAATATTGGATCTTCTTAGACATCATCCGGATTGCTTCCTGTTTCACTCTGGCGGTGTCGGCACTCAACCAGTCCACAGGCTTAACATCGGACGGAACTCGCCCTACTTAAAATCTGTATTTGTTTTCTATCCTCTCATCTTAAAAAACCTGCTGGAGACCCTCGCTTTTAGCGACGGGAGGAAAGCAGGGCAGGATGTACTACTTTCCTTGGACAAAATTGGTGGGGGAGTATGGTTGCTCCCCCCTTGGGGTATGGTTGCCCCAACTCCCTTTCGGGGTAAAGTGGGTCCTCGCCAATGTTAACGGTCGGTACTTTCCAAGCAGCACGCTTCTTAACCCTTTAGACCTGTTTAACCACTCGGTTCTAGAGCTTGGAACTGGCACGCATCCCAAGGTAGGATTTTTAACACTTGCCGTTAACGTAGTGCGCGTAGCACTTAGGCTGGTCAACTTGGGCTATAAGGAGCCCTCGCTTTTAGCGACGGGTCGTTGACCTTATCTATCCCTACCTCAAGAGTTTAGGCGCTTATCCGCCCAAAATCATGAAAAATGCTAAATAGTTCTAAAAGTCTACCGGAAAACCGGGGTTTTGTGGGAAGATTAAAAATTGTCTCTGTTGACGAAAGAATCAGGAAATTAGCTATGGCTCTGCGATTAGGCGACACTGTTCCCAACTTCACGCAATCCTCTAGTGAAGGCGAAATCAACTTCTATGACTGGGCAGGGGATAGCTGGGTCGTGTTATTCTCCCACCCAGCTGACTATACACCCGTTTGCACCACAGAGTTAGGCGAGGTTGCCAAGCTCAAACCCGAATTCGACAAGCGCAATGCTAAAGTCATCGCCCTGAGTGTTGACGATGCCAAGTCTCATCAGGGTTGGATTCAAGACATCAACGAAACCCAGAATACGACCGTCAACTACCCGGTTTTGGCAGATGCGGATAAAAAGGTGTCTGATCTGTATGACATGATTCATCCCAATGCCAATGCTAGTGTGACGGTACGCACCGTCTTTGTCATTGACCCCCAGAAAAAACTGCGCCTGACCATCACCTATCCTCCTAGCACCGGTCGCAACTTTGATGAAATCTTGCGGGTGATTGACTCCCTACAGCTTACGGATCACCATCAAGTCGCCACTCCCGTGAATTGGAAAGAAGGAGATGACTGTGTAATTGTCCCCTCTCTGAAAGACCCAGAAGTCTTAAAAGAAAAATTCCCCAAAGGTTACACCGAAGTCAAGCCTTACCTGCGGATGACCCCTCAACCCAACAAGTAAGGGTTAAGGTAGTGGCGTGGCGCAGCCCTCACTCCATAGTTAAAAAGTAGGGGAAGCAGGGGGAGCAGGGGAAGCAGGGGGAGCAGGGGGAGCAGGGGGAGCAGGGGGAGCAGGGGGAGCAGGGGGAGCAGGGGGAGCAGGGGGAGCAGGGGAAGCAGGGGGAGTTCCTCCTGTAGGGCTGACAGGTGTAGGTTTTTTATTTAAGGGTGGAGACAAGACAAGGGGACAAGGAAGGAAAGAAGACAAGGGGGAAAAACCGTACAGAATTCGGTTCGGTCAAACTAACTTCTAAAAGCCGAAACGCCCTATTTTTCGTTCTCACTCTTCCTTGTCTACGGTCGCTGAGCGAAGTCGAAGTGATGGTCTACCTGTCTTCCAAGTCTAACCTGAACCGCAATCTTAAAAAACCTACCCTTGTGAGCTCCTGTAGGGGCGGGTTTTACCGATAAGGTTTTGGCACAAACTCATAACTTGACTAAACCCGCCCTTCTCAGGGAACAGGGGAGGTACAGAAAAAGGACAATAAAGCAGCAACCTTGTAAAGCAAATGGATATTAAAGAAGGCTTTGTCGGCACAGTAGGGAATACCCCTCTAATTCGATTAAATAGCTTCAGCGAAGAGACAGGCTGTGAAATCCTGGGAAAAGCTGAGTTTCTTAATCCTGGCGGTTCTGTCAAAGACCGCGCCGCCCTCTATATTATTCAAGATGCTGAAGACAAAGGGTTACTCAAGCCTGGTGGTACAGTTGTCGAGGGAACGGCTGGTAATACGGGTATTGGTTTAGCGCATATTTGCAACGCGAAGGGATATAAGTGCCTAATTATCATTCCCGAAACTCAATCCCAAGAGAAAATGGATGCATTAAGAACGCTAGGTGCCGAAGTGCGTCCAGTTCCGGCTGTACCGTATAAAAACCCAAATAATTACGTTAAGCTATCGGGACGAACCGCCAAAGAGATGGAGAATGCAATTTGGGCAAATCAATTTGATAATTTAGCCAATCGACAGGCACATTACGAAACCACGGGACCCGAAATTTGGCAACAAACCGATGGTAAAGTGGATGCTTGGGTGGCGGCTACAGGGACAGGGGGAACATTTGCTGGGGTTTCCATGTTCCTGAAAGAAAAAAATCCCCAGATTAAATCCATTGTGGCTGACCCGATGGGGAGTGGGTTGTACAGTTACGTGAAGACGGGCGAAATTAACACAGAAGGGAATTCTATTACTGAAGGGATTGGTAACAGCCGAATTACTGCCAATATGGAAGGCGTTCCCATTGATGATGCGATTCAAATTGATGACAAAGAAGCGGTGCGGGTGATTTACCAACTGCTGGAAAAAGATGGTTTATTCATGGGCGGTTCTGTAGGAATTAATGTCGGTGCAGCCGTCGCCTTAGCCAAAGAAATGGGACCTGGACATACAATTGTGACGGTGCTTTGTGATAGCGGTTCGCGTTATCAATCGCGGCTTTATAATCGGGAGTGGTTGGCGCAAAAGGGGCTGTTACCTGAACGTTAGTGGCATCATCATCACATCTGTAGACGCGCCATGGCGCGTCTCTACAATACATATTTATTTGAATTTGTCAACCTCTAGACAGGAGTTGATCTGTAAGCAATCATTTTGTCCCTTGGGTGAAGCGTTGCACTGTCAATTGGATGGCTAAAGCCACCAAGCCAACAGCCACGAGACTAAAGACAGCCGTGGCGAGAGTACTGATTCCCACAACTAAAGTACGAACCGCGATCGCAATATTAATCGCCGTCACATTCCCAGAGGGTAGAGGCTTATTCGCTAAGGATTGTGCAATAGCGGTTGTCAGCCAGTATCCCGCGATCGCCAGAGAACCGGATATCAAGGCTGAAATTAAGCAGCGCAAGGGAGTCGGCGGTGTTTGTTCGGTAGTTGTGGGTTGATTATCGGGATTAGTGGTCATGAATCTGATATCTAGGGTTTCATCCTTTATTTATTATGAGTGATTTGCCGGACATCACATTGAAGTATAAATCTTTTTATCTTCAGCTTGCATAATTATTTTATTTAATCTCCCAAGTGTTTGACTTTTCTTGATCAGCAAACTGCATAACTACTCCGATAATATGAATTTAATTTTTATTTCTTTAACTGTAGTGCTGAACCAGTATATAATCTGGCGGCACTGTCCAAATGGCTTGATTACGTTTTCTTAATCCTATCCCACAACAGCGATCGCCTCGATGTTAAGTAGGTTGGTGGAAATAAACTTAACTAGATTAAGTTATGTAAACAAGTCTCAAACCCTTACTGTTCCCTGTTAAGAGTTCCCTGTTAAGAGTTCCCTAATCTCCACCGCTAACTTTAATTGTGTCCACAGATACACTTTGGTTAAGGGTTCTGGGAAAAAGGGGAACTCAGAGGCAGGCGATCGATGAGTTGGTCGCCCTACCACAACAAAACCCATTTCGACAGACTATTCTGGAGATTCTGGCGAACTGGCGTATCACTGTCAACGAAAGCGAAAATTTAAGTGAACAGGATAGGGAGTTGCTTATGAACTTATCACCCGCTTATTTGAAATGGCAGGAAGAAACCTTACAACAAGGTCGGTTTGAAGGTATACAAGTAGGTCGGCTTGAAGGTATACAAGAAGGCATACAGGAAGGCAGGCTTGAAGGACAACGGCAGATGGCGGAAAACTTTCTCAGAGTGCGATTTGGCAAACTGGATCAGGAATTATCGGGTGCGATCGCGCCGATGTTACAGCTACCTCCTCAGGAGTTAACTTCCCTGTTGACTACCCTTTCGGGTGAGCAATTGTTAGAACGGTTTGGAGAGTCCTCTGGCTAATGAATGTTAGACGACACCGGAAACGTTCTAGCCACCTAATCCCAGACGCCTTTGGCAATAAGATAATTAGTGTAGTCGTAAAAAACAACTCTGGCGATGAGATCTGTTATCCGCCCAGTAGAGGTAACTGATGAACCTTTTTTGTGGGACATGCTATATCTGGCACTCTATGTTCCACCCGACGCTACACCTTTACCACGAGAGGTGATTTATCAGCCGGAATTGGCTAAGTATGTTAAAGATTGGGGACAACCGGATGATATCGGTTTTATCGCCATGCTTAAGGACAGTCAAATGCCTGTGGGTGCGGCGTGGTTACGACTATTTAAGAGTAGCAATAAAGGATTTGGATATGTCAACGATGAAACACCAGAACTAACCATCGCTGTTTTGCCGGACTATCGCGGTCATGGTATTGGCTCTCAACTCCTTACCCAGTTAGTTGAAACAGCGCAACCGTGCTACTCTGCCGTTTCTCTAAGTGTATCCCCCGATAATCCCGCCTTGCGATTGTATCGCCGCTTTGGGTTTGAAGTTATTGGTCAAGGGGGAAATTCGTTGACCCTGACTAAAACTTTTATTTCCCCTAAAAATCATATTTACTAGACTATTTTAGTGAAAATAAAAATGGTTTTATGCCCATTCTGTTCTTAAAATTCCATCCGCCATTTTATGTTGATTGATGTCCATCTTAAAATGAATTAAAGACGCCTGATGAGGACGGACACTTAACGTTATTCTGGAAAATATTCAGTATCTAAGGTTACATTTTTGACATTTGGGAGTCAGGGCAAGACGCCTAAAAAATAGTAAATTAGCTTTATTTCCACCGCGCTGTAATCCTTTGGCTGCGCTACGCTAATTAAAGTTATTTCGATTCCCCGGTTCTGATCAGCAGACGACAAGGATCGATAATTGAGACCGATAGCCGGAGTGCGATCGCCTTCTCATTGAGGACATCTCTCAAACGTCAGTAACGAGGTCACCGTGCAGCTAAAACAAGTGATTATCGCCCACAAAGCCAGAGACTCCCAAGGTCAAGCTTGGGCGGAAAAATGCGCTCGGCAATTGGAACAACGCGGTTGTCATGTCCTGATTGGACCAAGTAGTGCCAAGGATAATCCCTATCCTGTGTTTTTGGCATCCGTGATGCAAAACATCGATCTGGCGGTGGTGCTGGGAGGAGATGGCGCAGCCTTAGCCGCCGCACGACACCTCGCCCCCGCAGGTATCCCGATTTTGGCGATTAATATTGGCGGACATCTGGGATTTCTGACCGAACCCTTTGAAGCGTTCAAAGACACCGAACGGATATGGGATCGGATTATCGAAGATCGCTATGCTGTGCAGCGACGCATGATGATCGAAGCCTTTTTGTTTGAAGGGGATTCCCGCCAGGATAGCTTTGCCACACGTACTAATCTCGAACCGATCAGCGATCGCTATTTGGCGCTGAATGAAATGTGCATCAAACCCGCTTCAGCCGATCGCATGATTACCTCGATTCTGGAAATGGAAATTGACGGGGAAGTGGTTGATCAGTATCAAGGGGATGGATTGATTGTCTCCACACCAACCGGTTCCACCTGCTATACCTTATCTGCCAATGGTCCAATTCTCCATGATGGCATGGAAGCGATCGGGGTGACACCGATTTGTCCCTTAAGTCTATCCAGTCGCCCCTTAGTCTTACCTGCGGGTTCTGTTGTCAGCATTTGGCCCCTCGGCGATTATGAACTCAACACCAAGCTGTGGATGGATGGGGTGATGGCAACCCCAATTTGGCCCGGACAACGGGTGGATGTGCGTAAGGCAGATTGCTATGCTAAGTTTATTGTTCTCCGCGAAAATAGTTCCTACTACAAAACCTTACGGGAAAAACTCCAGTGGGCGGGGGCGAGATTTCATTACAGTAATAATCACCGACATTGATTGATGGAGGTTTGCTGAATAAGGATTGTGGTAAGAGGAGGGAATAGGGAACAGGGAACGGGTTTCATGGCTGGAACCCCTAAATTATACTGTTTCAGTTGGATGTAGGGGCGGGTTTTACTACTATCGTTTCCTCTTCACCCGGATGTGACTAAACATTCCTACGGTTCTCTCTTGCATTGCCGGAATTGACTAAAGTAAGAATAATAAAACCCTAACCATACATATCAGTTATGGGGTTAATTGTCTACCCAAAAGCGAGCATTGCATAATGATGATTTCACAAGCCGAGTATCGCCAACGCCGCGAACAGTTGATGAGTCAGATTGGTCAGGGGACGGCTATCTTCCGCAGCGCCCCGGTTGCGGTGATGCATAATGATGTGGAATATAATTTTCGTCAGGATAGTGATTTCTTTTATCTGACGGGGTTTAATGAAGCTGAAGCCGTGGCGGTGTTAGCGCCGCACCATGCTGAACACCGCTTTGTTCTGTTTGTCCAACCCAAAGATCCAGAGAAGGAAGTTTGGACAGGGTATCGGACGGGGGTTGAGGGGGCGAAAGAACGCTATGGCGCGGATGAGGCGTATCCGATTACGGAACTAGAGGAGAAGTTACCCCAGTATTTAGAGAAGGCAGATCGGATTTATTATCAGTTAGGGCGCGATCGCCATTTTAATCAAACCGTTCTCACCCATTGGCAAAAGTTGATGCGGACGTACCCTAAGCGGGGAACGGGTCCGATGGCGATTGAGTCCACGAATCCGCTGCTTCAGAAGATGCGCTTAGTGAAGAGTCCAACGGAGTTGGAGATGATGCGTCAAGCTGTGGCGATTTCTGTAGACGCCCATAATCACGCCCGCAAATTTGCCCAACCGGGATGTTATGAGTACCAAATTCAGGCGGAAATCGAATATATGTTTCGTCAACGGGGGGCGTTGGGTCCAGCCTATCCGTCTATTGTGGCGTCGGGGGTGAATAGTTGTATTCTGCATTATGTGGAAAATACCCGCCAGATGGAAACTGGGGATTTGTTGTTGATTGATGCGGGCTGTGCTTATCAGTATTACAATGCCGATATTACCCGCACGTTTCCGATTGGGGGTAAATTTAGCGGAGATCAACGGATTATCTATGAGTTGGTATTGAAAGCGCAGCAAGAGGCGATCGCACAGGTGCAACCGGGAAAACCCTATAATCTATTTCACGATACCGCCGTGCGCGTATTGGTGGAAGGATTAATGGATTTGGGATTGTTGGCGGGAGATATCGAGGAAATTATTAAGGAGGAGAAATATAAACCCTTCTATATGCATCGAACTGGACATTGGTTAGGCTTAGATGTGCATGATTCTGGGGTATATAAGAATGGGGAAGAATCTTGGCAAACCTTTGAACCGGGTCAAGTGGTGACGGTGGAACCGGGATTGTATATTGGCTTAGATATTAAACCAGTAGAAGGTCAACCTGAGATTCCTGAACGTTGGCGCGGGATTGGTGTCAGAATTGAGGATGATGTTTTGGTTACCGAGTCGGGGAATGAGGTGTTAACGGCTGGGGTGCCCAAGTTGGTGGAGGAGATGGAAAGCTAGAAGGGTAATAATTTGACCAAAATCCGGAGTGTAGGGGCGGGTTTAGGGGCTTTGATGGCGGTGTAACCGATAACTTTTGTGGCAAAACCCGCCCTTTTCTAAAATCAAAGCAATTAATTCCAAAGTAGCCCTGAACTAAAGTAGCCCTGAACTAAAGTTCGGGCTAAAAGCTTAAACCCGTTAAAACGGGTTCAAAGACTTATAGCAACCGCCATAGCGGTTAGGACACATCATTTATGTAGAGACGCGCCATGGCGCGTCTCTACTTTAGGTTTATGGAATACAGAAAGCATGAGTTGAGCGCGAGCTTCGTTTTTTGCCCTCCGCTCAGGTGTCATTCGCTTTCGTAACTCGCTAAAGGGCTTGGTTTTCATAAGCTGTTCGGCATTTAAACCTTAATATCAATAATGGCGCAATCCTTGCCGTAGTGCGTTAAGCGAAGCCATGCCGCAGGCTTTGCATCTTGCTCGCTACTAATACCCAATTTAAATGCATGACAGCTTATTCACACATCTTTTCTCCCGAATATGTATCAATCTTGTTAAAAAATCACGGTTTTAACCATGAGCTTACCTTCTATCCTAATCTCAGACCTATCTCAATGACCACCAATAACGTTCTTTTACCCAACGCATTTAACCTTTTTGAGACTTCCATCTTCCTTGAGAGACACAACCTCAACTTTGACCGTTTGCCCTTCAGAGAGCAATTTCGCCTTTTTTGGATCTTTTTCCGTTAATTTAATCGTTTCCAAAATCGTGTATGTTACCTTATTTCCCTTAACGCCTGTAACCGTGGCGTCTAAGACTTGACCCACCTGAAAGTCATGAGTGCTAACCACCTCAGCAATTTCAGCTTGACGCGCTGACTCGACAACGGGGGCGCTAATTTCGCCAACAGATCCAGTGTTTTTGTAATAGCGCATTAGCCGATAAGACCAGCCTAAAATATGTAACATGACTGGGGGATTATCTTGATAGGCTTTTAGGTATTGGTTACAAGCATTGTCAATCGCTTGGTAATAGTCAGACGTTCGCTTACTATGTCCAATTTGTCTACCATTTCTGACCAATGTTTTGAGATAATCAAACAATTTGGTTCCGTCTTGGTTGGCGTAATTGCGAAGATAGGCGATCGCTTTTCCTAGTTCATTCACATCTGTGTCCGCTTTAACTAGGCTTTGCGCGATCGCATGGGCAATTTGCCACTGGAGTTCGGTTAAGTCTTCTGTTATTAACATAGAGATTTAATTCTTTGTCTGATAGATCTCTACCAAGTTTCCGTCCCCTTGCGGGGAAGTGTGTTTGGAAAGTGTCGGAGCGTCAGGAGAATCTTCCGGCGATCTACTGTTTCCATCCCCTTGCGGGGAAGTGTGTTTGGAAAGTCGCCACCCAAGTATACTTGTGAGGCACAACTGATGCGTTTCCATCCCCTTGCGGGGAAGTGTGTTTGGAAAGAGTTCGCTCAGGAAGCCTTACAGGGACTGGGTTTCAGCGTTCGACTGAGCGCTCACGCCGAAGTCCGCCCAATCGACACACCTTTTTTATTTGTCAATTAACCAACGCTTATTGACAAATAAATCCAGATTCCATCGCCCAAAACCCTTACCTAGAGGGCTATCGACACACCTCAACGGAAAAATGAGGGTTTCAGCCATTGGACGAGGTGTGTAGATAAGCTGAATTGCCGTACTATTTTATGCAGTTGTCGAGGTTCTGCTGTTGATATTCAATCATACCGGAAACTTGCCCTTAAGCCAAACAATTTAGCGCCCTTGGTGGGATGGGGTTGTCGTGCGATCGATCGCACCTTCTGTTGGTGGAAACAAAAGCCATGAAGCGGTAGAATTGGAGGATTTCCGGTAGCGCGATCGCTTTCTTATTTTTCGGGTGGGCTGGATGCGCCGAATTTGCCAGGTGTTTCCGTCCCCGGATTGGCAAATAAGGAGGAACGGGCGACCTGAGTCAATTGAGTAGACTACCGTTGTTAATTAATGCAAGCGAGTCGCCCCTACAAATATTTATTGCATATTAGATTGAAAGCGATCGCGTTTATTGATCATAATCTGGCTGGCTATTCATTCTCTTACTCCCCTCTCCCCGGCGTGGGAGAGGGGCTGGGGGTGAGGGGTTTAGCTTAAGTTGACACGGATGAAGACTTGCGCCCAATTTCACTAATAAATTCCTTCCGGCGGTTCTCTCTGTGTCGGATATCCCAACACCTTAACTAACTCCTGCAATGACTGAGATTGCACCAATTCTCGATGCGCCGCCTGAATCGCCTGTTGGATCAACTGTTGCAAAGGTTTTCCCGTCAAGGGTTGGGATTGGCTTCGGTAAGATAAATAGCGATCGCGTATATTATCCACAGGTTCTACACTCGTTACCTCAACCGTCATTGTCCCCATCCCAATCGGTTTACCGCTACCAACTTTCAGGGCGATCGCGTGTTGTATATCTTGTCCCAGTACAATCAGTAGGGTTCCCAGTTCCCCTTGGGTTAAATTTCGATAGGGTAATGATGTGGTAAAGCCAAAAGTTTTCACCGCTTGTTGTACCGATATTCCCTGCTGTTGTCCTTTATCAACTGCCCGAATCGTGTGATAATAAAACTTACGTCCCGCCACTTTTCCTTGCTTAAAATAACCGGGATATTCACGAGGACGAGGCTGATAGAGAGAGGGTATAAATCCAGAACGAAATTCCGTGGATTCACACTCAGCATCCCTAAACTGAATTAACCCTTGCCAATTCAGCGCCCCAAATACCCGACAAGCCGGACAGAGTTGGGTTTTGTCGCGACATTCCTGATAGCCTGGGGGGATTTGATTGGATTTTGCCCTCGTTTTACACAAGCAGCTACGGGTAATTGCTTCATAAGTAGACCGTACCACACCCTTAAGAGAACTCCCCGGAATAATTAACTGTCCTGCGCTTCCCTGAATCATGGTTTTAATCAAGGGAATCGACTTTTGTCCCACATCCGTTCCCAAGGCGACAACACCCGTAGAAACGTGTAATCCGGTTTGCACCGTTAACTTTAACTGTAACCGTCCATGAACGCGAGCGCGATAATATTGATCTTGTCCTTTAGGCGGTTGTAATTGCGGCTTCTGTTTCGGTAAAGGAATCAGATGATAGGGTTTCTGGGCAATGATTTGGGATGGCTGAGGGCGGGTACGGGGTTTATTGTAACTCATCGGCTTGCTGAATAAGTACTGACTTAATTAGCCCTGAATTAAAGCCCTGAACTAAAGTTCGGGCTAAAAGCTTAAACCCGTTAAAACGGGTTGACAAGACTAACTGTTTGGCAACTCCACAGTTAAAGCAACAAAATGCACCGTTGCGGTGGGTTGAGCGATAAAATAACGCTGGGCTAATTTCGGCTGATTCGAGACACTATTACTCACATCCAGACTCTGTGGATAAATAAGCGATCGCGGAAATCGAGTTTCAGTTGTAGAATACCCATAAGCTGGGCGTTGTTCGGTTTTCCAATAGGATTTATCCTCAGATTCACTAGCATATTCTGGATCATCAATAATCGATTTAAACCCCGGAACCTCACCCGTATTCGACAACACAAGGACGCTATAACGGTCATTTTGGCATTTCCAGCGCAATTCGCGATCGCAATTAAACATCTGTCCTTCAGGAGAAGGAAAATCATCCGGTAATTTGTCCACAATTCCACTCACTTGATGACTCCAGCGCAGAAAATAATAACTCGGCGCCGTGGCTAGCTGTTCCACTAATTCTCTTAACTCCGTCTCAGTAAGCAAATCTTGACAAACACCAACAAAAGGATTCATGCTGCAACTCCTTCTACTGTGACTCTTCACGGGAAGTCTAGAAACCTGAGTCGGGGCGGGTTTAGTTACTTATGGTTGCAACCGAAAAGATAGTAGTGAAACCCGCCCCTACACAATTCACACTCACGTTACGCCACATAGGGTGAAGAGTCGGCTTCCACTCTCTGACACCAAGCCCGAACCGCCCGCATAAATAAATCCTGAACTTGTTCCTTTCCTCGCCATTTTAACTGTACCCCAAACCCCAGCGCCATTGATTCCGCTCGCACAGGAGTATCTTGCATATCATTAGCCGGAAAACCATACCGTTCTCGTTCCGCTTCCGCCAGAAACACCCCAGCCCCCAAAAGTTGATTATCTTGCCATTCACCGCCACCGCCCAGACTCCGAATCCGTTGATTTTCAACAACACAACCCGGATATTGAACAACCGCCTGGTTTAATTTTACCTCCACACTTCCCAATCCACGAGACTTAGCAAAGCCCAAACCAAACCACCCCTCATCTAAATCGCGCAACACCAAACCAATTAATCCCAATTGGGCTAATGAGAAGTTTTTCAGATGCAGTTTAGTGCGAAACTCCCCCGCCGTACAAACTTGATAATTAAATGGTCCCACCGCCACCGAACCAAACACGCGGTCAATCGCCACCCCATTCCGTTCTTCCAGTTTCACCGATTGAGAGTCAACCGGATAAGCATCCTCAATTCTAATCCGACTCGCAATTGACGTATTCCCAAACATTTGATCCGTAAACGAGGATAACTTATAGAGTTCATAACCTGACTTATTTTTAAGATAGTCATAATTATCATTTAACGGATCATTTGCCCAAAGGCTATTCGGATTATCAGAATTCCGATTATCGCGTCCCACCGTTCTTACAATTCGTTCAGCATGGGCGCGAATTGCCCCTTTTAGAGAACTTCCAGGTAAATAAACCGAACGCCCTCCCCCATGATAAGTTTCCACAAATTCCATATCCGGCTTCGTCGGATCAGCCCCTTCCCGCCCTGACTTAATCAGAATCGGTCCACAGGGAATTAAACTAAAATCAATCGTACATTGATTAACCAATCGTTTGTGCATAATCTCAATTGATCTTAAACTACCTATCCTTTAAGCCGCGACTAACGTATCGAGTTGGGCTTCACAGTGTTGAAAAATCGAGTTAACGACGGCAAATAGTTGATCAAGATTTTCAATAATGTATGGAGTCGTATGTTTGGTAAATACATTGCCTTCTAGCTTGCCAAACTGCCAGACTTGCCCATTAGACACAATACCAAAGACAGTAATCTGAGGATGTTGATTTAGACGTTGAGCCGCCACCATTTCGGCTGCACACTGACCCCACCCTTCCTTAAACTTATCTTGTTTTGCCTCAACCAGCAAAAAATAGGGTTGGTCAAAAACCACCTTTCCCAGAGGAGAGCGTTTCGCTAAAATATACTCCGGAAATCCCGAAAGCGTCTCATCGTAATTCAGGGATTCATGACTCCATAAAATAAACTTCCTCGAATAACATTTCCAGACCTGTTTCAGCACCGGATAAATAAGATTCTCACAAATAGCAAACTCAGAATTATTCACCACCCCTTCCTCCATAACCATCTGGAGATCTTCCCGGAAATAATCCGGAATATCAAAAGGAGATTCAACAATAAAACTAGCTTCCGTATAAGTAATCTGAAACTCCTGGATAACATCCGCAATACTTGTGTACTTGCTAAATGACATAATCACCTCACATCATTTCGTTCGTAGTTGCGCTTTAGCGCCCTAAACGTCACATCACCCACCCCAATTGTAATTCATACGTAGGGTGCCGTTCGTAGTTGCGCTTTAGCGCCCTAAACCTTCGCCTTCCCCACCCCAATTTTAATTCATACGTAGGGTGCGTTACGCTCCGCTAACGCACCGTTGAGCAAGGGCGGTTCTGACACAGCTAAAATGCTAGAATAGGTTTGTTTTGTAGTGAGGGGACTTTAGCCCTCTCCAAGTAGGTGTTATAGCACTAAAGTGCTTACTACAAACAAAAGCAGGTTTTGTGATTCAATTATCCGTAACCCGCCAAATTCAATCCCTAAACCCGCCCCGACAAGAAATTGATACATCATCACCTCGTATTTACCTCAGCCGTCTGATTTTTACGATTCTCCAGATAACTAATCAAAGACTGTACCCACTGATCCTTATACCCTTGACCATCCTCATAAGCTGAACCCTCATTATTAACCATTTTCTTAAGATAATTCAGCAACTTATCCGCATCAACCTCATCCCGATTACTTTCATCCCTAGCATCAAACCAATCCATCCGCTCAACCTCCAATTTAACCACACCCAAACCCCGCGAACGCCCTCCCCCCAGTGGAATTTGTTCCGTCTCAAACTGATGTAACCCAATCATCAACAACCCCAACTCCCAATCCTCAGCATTTTCCACCACCGCCTTAAACTTAAACGGAGTTCCGGCTGGAACCACTTGGAAATCATATAATTTCCCATCAGCCGCCGTTTCTGTATCTCTATCAATCGCCACCCCATCCCGTTCTTGATATTGACCAAACCAATAATCAGGTAACACAGTTAAATCTCGAACTTGAAACTTACTCGCCAGCCAAGGTGAACCAAATAGAATAGAAATTAAATCAGTCTGACTTAAAATAGCCTCAGTCAGCGCCGTATCCGTGGTATATTGCTCTTTCAATTGCCTCATTTCCTGAGCCGTAATTGACCACTCCTCCTCCACCGCCGGATTAGCCACCAAAGTCCGCTCCCCGCCCAGGATACCACGGAGGAAACATTCCAAGCGCGATCGCAAAGCCCCCTTAAAACTAGCACCCGGTATCAACGGTTTACCCAACGCATCTTTAATCACGGGTAAATCTGAACCAATTGGTTCCGTAGAACGCCCTGCACTAATTCTTAGTGCCGTTACCGTTGTCAACTTCCCGCCAATGTCCAAACGATTCTTAAAACAATCAAACATCATATTATCTCCCAATTCGTTCGTAGTTGCGCTTTAGCGCCCTAAACCTTCGCCTCCCCACCACCAACCCTGACTCTAACTTTTCTAGAAACCTGCGTCTGGGCGGGTTTAGTCACATCCGGATACAACCGAAAAGATAATAGTGAAACCCGCCCCTACACAATCATTGCGCCACATACCGTAAAAACTCAAACCCTGACTAAGCTGTCATGCATTTAAATTGGGAATGGGTAGCGAGCAAGATGCAAAGCCTGCGGCATGGCTTCGCTTAACGCACTACAAGGATTTTGCCATTCTTGACATTAAGGTTTAAATGCCAAACAGCTTAACTCAGACTCAACCAACTAAACACATCTTGAACCGATAACCGTAAATCGCCCAAAAAACTAAGCACAGACAACCTATCTTGATTTTGCTTAATTTTCGGCTTAAACTTAATAATGCTGGTGGGCAATGCACACCCTAATTAATCTACGAAATCCATACGCATGAAAGGAGAATAGGAACGTCGTTCAGTCTCAGGATTGACTGTAATTTTACTAGCATAATTTGCACCTTCTTGATCCTCACGGATTGCTCTCCACACCAACAGACGCCAACCTTCCACAGAGACCAAATAGCGGTCAGTAGTTCGCCCAGGTTTAAGCCAGCGTAATCCATTCCCAACATTAATATGTTCCTTTTGCTCAAAAGTATCCTTAGAAGCCGCTACTCGTGACAGAAAGCGAAATGGATCACAGTCATCCAGTTGTTTAATATTCTCAAAACAATCTTTAATAGCTTTTTGAGAAAGAAAGGGAACCAAGACAGAAGGACTACGTAACTCATCAAGGAATAAGATACCAATAGCCGATAGAGTCACCTGTCCATCAATATGCTCAACGAGCGATTTCAACTTTTCTCTTTCATCATAAGAGATATTTCTTTCCCATTCTGCTTGAGGAATAGCTGTTTCGCGCTCAATTTTTTCAAATAAACTTTTATGAGCCTCAAATTGCGAACGGCTGAATTCTACCGGAAGTGGCGGTAATTCTAGAAATTTAGTGGACTGCTCAAAAATGTAATCACACTTAACACCTTTTAACATCCCGACTAAAACGGTATAAGGAACCAGTGCCTTATATCCTCCAGTTGGATTCAGGATAATATTACTTGCCCCATATTCATCAATTTCCTTGAGAATATGTCCGACAAATTCAATAACTCCCCTTGTCCGGAATAGTTCAGCATCTGTGACTTGCAACCCTTGAACTTGTTTTATTTCTACCTTTAGATTAGTCCAGTAATGATGCAAATATTTTTTAACCGCAATAGCACAGCAATACCCATCCTCTGTACTTGAAGCCAGAAGAAGTATTCTATCCCTATCCGTAATACCAATTCGCACCAGAGAATGAATTTCAGCAGACAAGTCATTTTTTAAACTTTCTCCCTCTGGGCGGATATCACGGAAAGTCGAAAATATTGTTTCAGCGGCATCTTTCACACTAGGTTGCTGTTTAACCCAATTCGTTAGTGGTCTATCTCTTGGAATTTTTCTAGCAGCGCTAATACCGACAGAACATATCACTGTTTTAACCATTTCTCTCAAACTCTCCGATTCTATTGATGCACACAGAATAGTTATTATTCCTATATAAGGATAGCCGTATCCCTGCTTATTATTTGTTCTGCAAAGCCTCCATTAACCTAAAAACATTAATTTTATTTTCCATCTTTTAAATACTTGAGATGACGAGACCCATAGCCCAAATAACGGCGAATCAACTCTAACCAAACTTGCTTCAACTCACCTTGAGAGGATTCAGCAATACTCTGGGCATTTTTCTTAATATTACCATCAATATCTTGAATAATTCTCTCCGCTAGAGAACCTTTACCCCTCCCCCATTTTTTATCTCGACCGACTTGATAGCGAATAAAATTCTTAATCACTTCCGCACTATCCGTTGTATCAGCAACTCGGACTAAATTACGAAACTGAGACTCTTCTAAATTGCCATATTGAGTCGTATCTAACGCCGCTTGAATCCAGAGGACTAAATCATCCTCAGCTTGTCGGATACCTTTTTGGATCTGAAGTTCCACTTGTTGTTCTTGTAAATTCATACAGCCTCCTCCCAAACTATCGTATGAAAATCATTACAAACTTGTACTTTACCAAACCCTTCAGCCGTGCGATCGCCTATTCCTTTCAACTCTAACATTTCTAACGCCTCAATCCAATCTTTCTCGTTCTCTTTGATTGTACTAAATAAATAAACGCTACCTTTATTCGTAATTAACTCCACATCTTTCATCAATCCCCAAGCCGAATTCCAGCCAGAAATATAGTCATAGCTGCTATAAGCAACGTGCAACTCGACGGGACAATCTCTTAACTGAGCAAACTCTTTTAGCATATCTTCAGAAATCACCATAGTCCGTTGCCAGTTTTCAGTTAAAATCGCATCAGATTGCAAATCTAATGTAAAGTAAATCCGATTCTCTAAGGGACGATTGCCAAAGAGATTTCCCCACTCACGCCAACGGTTCTGGATAGCATGATTAAACCGATGAATACGGGAGTCTAGGGTTTGCTTAACTGAACTCACCGCGCCATGAATTTCCACTTTACCCAAACCTCGCGACATGGAACCACCTAGGCGGAAGTTTTTTGAATTAAGATTGATAAATTGAGTCAGTTGATCTGCCAGGTTATCATCTTCGACTAGAATCGAACTGCGATAAACAACGGGTTGCTGAGTCTCCGTTTCATTCAGAACCTCAATGCTATATAAAACTTGTTCTTCTGCTGTCGCCCGACGCCGATTAATGCCCACACGAGTTAGCAAACGTTTAGATACGGAATGAGTTTGATAGTTTTGCTGATTATTTTGGCTGTAAAATCCACTATAGGGTTCAACTCGTCCATCATCTTGGGGACATATCGGATCATAAGGATAACCATAGCATTCAGCACAGAAGCGATCAATTAGAGTATCAAAAACGCCGTAACCTTTTGGCTTAAATCCAGGATTAGTCTTAGAACTTAAGGCAGTAGCAGGTAACACCTTAATCTCTTCATTACTATCTGTGGGGGCGGGATAGCCATTCCGGAAAATTGCCGCATTGTCCCGGAGAAATAAGTCCTTAAAATCGTTATTAGTTGCTGTTAAATCAGGATGTTCCAGATTAGACTGTTGAATCATCTGGGAAGCAATCGCCCCCCGAATTACTGAACCGG
Organism: Coleofasciculus chthonoplastes PCC 7420; assembly: GCF_000155555.1. Taxonomy (GTDB): domain Bacteria; phylum Cyanobacteriota; class Cyanobacteriia; order Cyanobacteriales; family Coleofasciculaceae; genus Coleofasciculus; species Coleofasciculus chthonoplastes_A. Next base: position 65,398 of record NZ_DS989861.1, on the reverse strand, counting down.
GAATATAGTCTCCCGCTTCACTCACTGAACCCCCTGGTTTTTTCCGCCCAATGGCTAGAGGTGACAAGGCGGTAATGGTTAGTTGAATCTGTTTCATTTTATCTCTCCAGGTAACAGGGTTTGCCAATCCTTTTCATCTACTGACAACCCCTGAATTTCCCACCTCAACCATCCCAATCCTACTGATTTAGAACCGCCCAAAGCATTAATATGGTGTAACCCAGCTAAAATTAAGGCTTTGGTAGAAGCAGGAGAATTAGGCTGAATGAGAATGTCGCCAGTAAACTTAAGCTGAACATTTGCAGGTGAGGTTTCTAAGAAGTAGAGTTTTTTCTCTTCGGCGGTATGACGACGACGATTAATCGTCACACCTGGGCGGAGAACTTCTGGTGGAAGATTCTCTGGTTCTTCTTGGCAAATTAAGTCATCAAAGATGACTCGTGAAGGTAAGGCGGGATTACCAAACATCTGACAAATTAAACAATGATATCGGTGATCTCCTGGTACTCGATAATCCTCGTCTCGTTGAAAACGTCTCGCCTCGTCTTCGGGAAAATCTGCACGTTGGGGACACATCATTTGAGGATTAGGGCCTTGACAAATTGCCCACCCTAACCCCCGTGATATTTTCTCACATTCATGGCGCAAACGCCCTTTAAGTTGAGATGCAGGAATCAAAAGTTTGTTGTCCGCAGTACGCACAATTGGCTTATCGGCGAGAGAACCCGAAGAACCTCCCGCACCCACGCATAAAGCGGTATCAATGACAGCCGTTAGGGAGATTGTTTCAACTGGATTAGATAGTAATTCTTGTAGATAAATCATGAGTTACTAATCATTGTTCTTGTCTGAGAGGCTGATTCGGGTTGCACTTCAATGAAGGGATAAAGTTCTATGAGTTCTCGCCAAATAGTATAATAAGTTGATTTTTTAAGTAAATTCAAGAGATTATACTGTAATCGAAACTGTTCCGGTGTAAACCTTTCCAATAAAATTAGCACGATAAGATTTGTAATCATGCTATTGCGCTCAAACATCCACGGGGCTAAATTGCCATCGTTGGTTATCGCTTTACACCACGCTTCTTCAAAGTATTCTTTCAATAGTTTTTGTTGTTCCGGTTGTAATCGCACCCGGAAATATCGATAATTTAGCATCGTTGTAGATTTACCTCGCTCTAATAAGCTGCGAATTTGATAAAGTTGCGATCGCGGAAATTCTGACTGCTTTAGTTTCTCCCCAGTTTCTATCAATCCGCCGAGTTCATGTAAGGTGTAGGGTGCGCCATAAAGTTTCAGGGTTGGTTTACTTTTGTCTTTTTCCTGCTTGGTTAAAGCCTCTTGGCGAAAGGATTCGATATTGGAGGAAATCATGGTTACTGATTTTAGGGTAAGAAAATCAACGGTTCCGCCATGATAGCCATAGTCTTTTTTTAACTGTTTTGCCTTCTTCTTGGCTGACTTAAGTAATTGATTGGTCAAGTTTTCAGCATAATAAATTGGTGTTTGATAAGCCGTAATTAGAACCCCCGTTGACATACTCAGTTTACATTGTGAAGGTTTGACAGGTATCTTCCCTTGGTATCTGTGACAATCTTGAGAACGTGAGATTATGTCTGAATCAGTAATTCGATAGTCTTCTTTCCCTTGTATTTTTTCGCCTTCCAGAAGGATTCGCTCAAACTCCTCGCCAATAGTTTTAGCAATTGCCAGTGCTTTATCGGCTGGAACAATTAACATGACATCATCCCCACCAATCGTGAGAATTTCAAAGGGATAAATAATCTCGTCATTCCGATGTTGATTGTCTCCGGTTAAACCATTTAGTTTATGAGGTTTAAGATGCTGTCCGAGGGCGTGGTACACTGATTCTTCTGTAGCCGTGAAGATATCTCGGCTAAATCGGCGATAATCTTGGGGCGTTTTAAGTTCTTTCTGAATATAACCTCCCATGTTATTGCCATCAGCATAAATATAGCCGACAAAACCATTCCCAGCATTGCCAATTTCGGTAAGCGATCGCGCTTCGCCAATCTTCTGTTTGCGATTGTCTTGATAATAGCGATCTCGATAGTGACTTTTTTCGATAAACCGCCTAAATTTAACCACCCAGCTTTCCAGATACCCTGAATTCCATAATGTCTTAACTTGACCAAGTTGCCATTTCCAATCCGAATTCTCTGTCCACCATGTTTGACTTCGACTCCCTTCTCCTTTCGTTCGTTGTCCAACAATACGCTTACGGGCTAAAGCATCAGAAAACCAAGGTTCATCCGGAAAAAGACTCACAGAAGCAATGGCTAGGCGATGTTCGACGTCATCCCGCAATAAATAAGGATGGGTTTCAAACATAGGCGGATAGCGACGGCTGGGACGTTGGCGATCGGGTTCGTTATTTCCGTTGCGTCGCTGCTGAAATAAAGCCGCTAATTTTCCAGTTATTTCGTTAAAATTCTTGCGGTTTTCAAATAACTCTTTCCAGTCTTGACCCTTTTTGACTTGACCAAAGTAGGCGATTGCAATCGGATTAGTTTGCCGTTTCTCATCCTCTAGATACCAGTCCAACCATTTGGTTTGTTCAATCGGATAGTCAAGTAATCCAAATCGCAGTTCCAGCAATCTGAAACTTTCTCCTACCGCACAAGAATTAGCGGTCAAGGTTTCTGCTGTATAGCGTTTTTCAATTAAATTGACCAAATCCGGGACAAAGGCTGTCGGGCAAAAGGCTAAAATATTACCCCCGGTTGAGTAAATCACTAACTCCGGAATCAGTGCGTCCCATAACGAGTGTAGTTTTTTATCTTTGTGTTGTAAGTCTCGCCTAACCCTTTGGCAATATTGTCTGGCTCGGTAACATTCTCCAAACTCCTCTGGCAATTCTTCACACTTAAAAAACGCAGGTAAATCAATTAAATTAATTCGATCCAGTAATGCCGATGCGCCCCGAATTTCGGGAAGCTTGGCTGATTCAAACACATAGCCTTTAATCTTGGTTGCTCCGCCGTAGACTAAACCAATTTTAGATGTCCACAGTGTCGGATACTGTTCAGTTAATTGCTGTAATTCATCCAACGTCTGAGGAAAGTCTAGCCCTTCTGTTTGTAGTAAGCACTTTAGTGCGTCTATCTCCGAAACATTGTTCCCTTGATCTACCGTTTGTAGTAAGCACTTTAGTGCGTCTATTTCCGAAACATTGTTCCCTTGATCTACCGTTTGTAGTAAGCACTTTAGTGCTTCTGTATCCGGAACATCTTTCCCTTGACGCAGCGCCTCTCGCATTTGCTGCAAGATACTCAAATCAAACTGGGGTTCACGCCCCTCGCCCCAAGCGAGACACCAGGCGATTCCAATGATTAGGGGGTTGAGAGAATGAGTCATGATTCAGCGTGCGTTTAAGAACTATAGCCTTGAACTAAAGTTCAGGCTCAAAGCTAAAACCCGTTAAAACGGGTTCAAAGCATTGTCTCTAGTAATCTTTAGTTTACTTGAGCTTAAAGATAAGAAATTGATGTCCTGGCGTCCAAGTCAGCAGCATTCCGCCTAAGCCCAATGGCACTAAAATAAGCCTTTTGGGATCGCCGAAATCTTTGATAGACTGTAGGGTGGGCATCGCCCACCAGCCCTAAGTCAGCAACATTCGGCTTAAGTCAGTGACATTCAGTTTGAAGTCTATTTTAATGGACAATAGCTGTCAGCCAGTCCTTTGAACAAAAGTTGAGCGCAGTCCCTAGATGGTATCTTGATTTAGGTAGGGTTAGCGAAACACGGAAGGTTTTGTTAAAACCTTCACACTTTGATCTTGGGGCGGATGTTTGAGCCTCAATATCTGATAATCCCCCTCGCTGGATGTTGGATTACTGAGACAGGGCGGCGGGTAATTCCACGGGAAATACTTCACCCACGGAAACATCGTGAGTGTGAGTCGCCACGACGACAACGCCTAAACGGGGGTCATAACATCCCACCCAGGCGGCGGGATGACATTCGTGAACTAGGTAACTGTACAGCCAAATCGGACCTTTTCCTTCTATGACGATACCCTGGTTGAAGGGTATTCCTTCTGGTAGTTTGATTCCTTTAATGTCTGGGGGGGAAATAATGCCGTCTTCTGTGGCAATCTGGAAATGCAGGTGTTGATAGGGTAAACCGGTTTGGGTTTGATGGGGAAGCAGTTGAAGTTGTATCGCGTTCATGGTTTTTGCCGTTGGAGTGAGTACGAGGCTAATGTAGCACCCCCTGGGAAAGACCCTTTTCCGATGACAGGAAGGTTTGCCATTTAAGGGGGTTTGCTTGTATGATTATCGGATAATGACAGAACCTAGAAAACTGCATAGCGAAATACGGTAAATTAGCTCATCTACACAGGTCACGCGATCGCTAAAACCCTCATTTTTCCGTTGAGGTGTGTCGATGGCAGTCTAGGTAAGGGTTTTGGGCGATGAAAACCTGAGATTTTTGTCAATAAGCGCTGAGTAATTGACAATGAAAAAAGGTGTGTAGATTTGGCGTCTGAAACTCGCTCCCTGTAAGGTTTCCTGAGCGAACTCTTGACAAACTCACTTCCCCGCGAGGGGATGGAAACTTGCGGTTTAGTCGTGAAAAGCATCTCGCAGTCACTTGCTTGACAAACTCACTTCCCCGCGAGGGGATGGAAACAGAACTACACAGACTCATCGGATTCGGATTCTTGGTGTTCGCTAACCTATTGCCACAATGGGATTGAGTAAAGGGCGACCCGATCGCATTGAGTAAACAGAGTTGTTGATTTGTGCAGGCGGGTCGCCCCTACAGGAGTATTAAAGGTGATCTGCCTTCGCTCTATTTCGCTTTATAAGATGTCCTACAGGTTAAAACAAGTTGAGTAACGCTTGAGGAATTGTCAAAATAGTGGTAGAATGCCACAATTAACGCCAGAACCTAGAAAACTGCATAGCAAAATACGGTAAATTAGCGTATCTACACAGGTCACGCGATCGCTAAAACCCTCATTTTTCCGTTGAGGTGTGTCGATGGCAGTCTAGGTAAGGGTTTTGGGCGATGAAAACCGGAGATTTTTGTCAATAAGCTCTGAGTAATTGACAATGAAAAAAGGTGTGTAGATTTGGCGTCTGAAACCCGCTCCCCGTAAGGTTTCCTGAGCGAACTCTTGACAAACTCACTTCCCCGAAAGGGGATGGAAACAATTTGAGGGAAGCTCCGGCACCGCGAACTTCCATGGAACCTTGACAAACTCACTTCCCCGAAAGGGGATGGAAACTTTGCAGCCACTCTGCTTGCACTTTTGCAATCTCCCCTTGACAAACTCACTTCCCCGAAAGGGGATGGAAACGCTCGACTATTCTTAATCCGACCTCTGCAGCCAAATTAACTTGACAAACTCACTTCCCCGAAAGGGGATGGAAACCAGTATAATTCGATATATGATTGTTTGGATTATTCAGTCTTGACAAACTCACTTCCCCGAAAGGGGATGGAAACAGAACTACACAGACTCATCCGATTCGGATTCTTGGTGTTCGCTAACCTATTCCCACAATGGGATTGAGTAAAGGGCGACCCAATCCTCTGTAGGGGCGGGTTTTACTACTATCTTTTCGGTTGCACCTCGATGTGACTAAACCCGCCCATAGATCAATGTATTGGCGTCAGGGACTTTATACGCCAGAAATTAGACGCAGCTTACAGGATATTATCCAGTTCAATAAGTTAGCTTGGCAAGGGATTTTTGATCAGGGAGAGAATAGCTGATGTCACAAACCAATTGGATTCGTGTCTTAGAAGCTAATAAATTGATGCGATCGCGCCAAGAGGTGATCGCCTTTGAAACAGCGTTAGCTGAACTAGCCAAGCATCCTCAAACCGAGGATTTACCCACTTTACATCTCATTTTCGATGATCGCTGTGAACAGCCAGAGGTCATGTTTAGTCTGCTTCATTTTCTAGAATCCTTTGATTTACAGCAACAGCTTCAAGCATTTATTACTGTGGCGCCTCAATTAATCGGGTTGGCTCAAGATTGGGCGAGAATCATCCATACTCGGATTTTGAATGATGATTCGGCTTGTCGGTTGTATCGAGAGTTGTTACATTCAATTAACTCACAACATCCAAATTTCATCCGTCAATTGCTCGAAGACAGTGCTACTCGTCATTTAACCGAGCTGAATTCGCCAGGGAAGTTAATGAAACAGGTTTGAGACAACTCAGTTTACCCTATATATATAGGAGCAACCCCTTAAAAATCCGGCATTCACCCCATCATGGCACCCCGCAAACGCCGCCCAACCCAACCCCCTCCATCCCGCCATCCTTGGGCGGCGGATACAGAATTAGTCGGACTTGTCTTAGAATTAACCGCCAACGCCCCAGACTCCCTCTATACTCAATACACCGTCGGACTCCACGCCTGGTTCTTAGATCAAGTTCGCCAAACTAACCCGGAACTCTCCGCCTATCTCCATGATGGTCAATCCGAGAAACCCTTCACCCTCTCCCGCTTAGATGGAGACTTCCTCACCTCTGGAAAAAACCTCAAACTCAAACCCAATACAACCTACCGTTGGTACATCACCGCCCTTTACCAACCCCTAACCCAATGGCTAGCCGAATGGGTTGATCACCTGCCAGATATGATTCAATTACGCCGTGCAGTGCTAAACATTCGCCGTTGGCACATCGCTTTAGCACCAACCACCTATCCTCACTTATCTACCCCAACCCCCACCCACCCCCAATCCCTAAGCCTCAGCTTCCTTACCCCCACCAGCTTTCGCCGCAAGGGACACCATTTCCCCTTACCAGTTCCCACGAATCTCTTCCACAGCTATTTGCGGCGCTGGAATGATTTTTCCGATCACCCCTTTAACCAAACCGCCTTTTTAGACTGGGTAGAGGAAAATGTAGTGATTCAGCGTCACCGTTTAGAATCGATGAAAGTCGCAGCCGGAAAGAAAGGAGTCGTCACCGGATTCACAGGTGCGATCGCGTTAGGACTGGATTCAGGTGCCAGCCAACACCCAGAATTTAGCCAACTATTCCATACCTTAGCCCAATTTGCCCCCTACTGCGGCACCGGACACAAAACCCCCTTTGGCTTAGGACAAACTCGCCTAGGCTGGTTATCCCCCGAAACCCCCGCCCTCCCCTCGATGGAAACCCTATTAGCCGAACGCATCAGCGAATTAACCCAACAATTTCTCGCCCAACGCCAGCGCCAGGGGGGGAGTCGGGCGCAAGACATCGCCGAAACCTGGGCGACTATATTAGCACGACGAGAAATGGGAGAATCCTTACAGGCGATCGCAGATGATCTAGATATGCCTTACCAAACCGTCAAAACTTACGCCAAATTAGCCCGTCGTGCCATCTTGAACAATGACAGATAACAAGTATTTGTGTAGGGGCGGGTTTAGGGACTCAATTCAAATATCCACCAATAATGGAACAACAAAACCCGCCCTCCCCACCGATAATGGAACAACAAAACCCGCCCTCCCCACCGATAAACGAACTCTGCACTTCCGCCCCCACACCCCACACCCTGCCTACCTTTGACTTAGCTTGTCACCCCTTCAGCCCAAACCTTTCCGATGTTGTGAGTTTCGCCAAAAAAACGGGAATCCTGAATCTAAGAAGGACAAAAGACAAAGCATGAGATTCCCCCAATGATGCAAAAACTATCTACACCAACAATCGAATACGGACAATCCCTACTGGGGCTACATCTAATCAGTCTCCTCATCGGATACACCGTAGCTGGTTGGTTATTATCCCTTTATCAAGCCCCGGCGCTAATTTGGCTAGGAACCCAAGCCGTCACCGTACACCTAGCTTGGCGAGGCAAAAGCGCGATCGCATTAGCCATAACTTGGGTCGTTGGTGTTGTCTGGATCGGCACCCTAGCCAGGGCGTATCCCCCCAGCCTACGTTTCAATTTTCAACTGTTAGTCATTGCCTTATTTTTGATCTGGCTTTTAGGCATAATTCTAGCCTTTGGTGTAGCCTTTGCCAAACAACCGATCCAAGCCACCGGATTGAAAAACACTCAAGCCTTTTGGTTTTTAGTCACCCTAGCTTTTAGTGGCTTAGCCGTCGGTCGAATTTTGGACATGATGGTTATACGTTAATTGTTGATCGAGCAACAAGCAGAAAGCCAAATGATTATTACGGCTACCTTTTCATATCAGCGATTCAATATATCCTAACCTGAATGATACTGACTGAAGAGAAATGTCACTGACTGGTATGCTGGTGGGCAGTGCCCACCCTACAGGATATCCGGCTTGTAGTAAAAGCTTTAGCCCTATATTCTGTTGGGTTGAGCGAAGTCGAAACCCAACCTACAACCTCAAACGCCAAGAAATAACATTCCGAAACCTCAAGCTAAAAAAACGAGTAATCGTTTGAACCCGTTTTAACGGGTTTAAGCTTTAAGCCAGAACTTTAGTTCTCGGCTTCAATCTTTATCAAGGAGAAAATAACGTGAAAATTTCAACCTTACCAGGACAATCCCAGCCAAAAATCCCCAACTATGCCGATAACCTCAAGCTAAAAAACCGGGTAATCGTTTGAACCCGTTTTAACGGGTTTAAGCTTTCAGCCAGAACTTTAGTTCTCGGCTTCAATCTTTATCAAGGAGAAAATAACGTGAAAACTTCAACCTTACCAGGACAATCCCAGCCAAAAACTCCCAACTATGCCGATAACCTCAAGCTAAAAAACCGGGTAATCGTTTGAACCCGTTTTAACGGGTTTAAGCTTTAAGCCAGAACTTTAGTTCTCGGCTTCAATCTTTATCAAGGAGACAAAAACGTGAAAACTTCAACCTTACCAGGACAATCCCAGCCAAAAACCCCCAACTACGCCGATAACCTCAAGCTAAAAAACCGGGTAATCGTTTGAACCCGTTTTAACGGGTTTAAGCTTTAAGCCAGAACTTTAGTTCTCGGCTTCAATCTTTATCAAGGAGACAAAAACGTGAAAACTTCAACCTTACCAGGACAATCCCAGCCAAAAACCCCCAACTACGCCGATAACCTCAAGCTAAAAAACCGGGTAATCGTTTGAACCCGTTTTAACGGGTTTAAGCTTTAAGCCAGAACTTTAGTTCTCGGCTTCAATCTTTATCAAGGAGACAAAAACGTGAAAACTTCAACCTTACCGGGACAATCTCAGCCAAAAATCCCCAACTACGCCGATAACCTCAAGCTAAAAAACCGGGTAATCGTTTGAACCCGTTTTAACGGGTTTAAGCTTTAAGCCAGAACTTTAGTTCTCGGCTTCAATCTTTATCAAGGAGACAAAAACGTGAAAACTTCAACCTTACCAGGACAATCTCAGCCAAAAACCCCCAACTATGCCGATAACCTCAAGCTAAAAAAACGGGTAATCGTTTGAACCCGTTTTAACGGGTTTAAGCTTTAAGCCAGAACTTTAGTTCTCGGCTTCAATCTTTATCAAGGAGACAAAAACGTGAAAACTTCAACCTTACCAGGACAATCCCAGCCAAAAATCCCCAACTATGCCGATCGCACGCCCCAATATTATATCGACAAAATGGAGCCAGAACTCCGGGCAAGTTTCACTACCCAACAGCTTCAGGCAATATTTAATCTGTTAGATGAGGCAATTCCCAAGCCATCGCCCAAGATTGTCGATTTAAGATTTTTAGTCGATTTAATCGTCACCCGCTTCTATGTCGTGTTATTAGTAGGTAAAGATAGGCGACGAAAACCCCGGCGTTACATCCCCAAAGGCGTAGCTAAAGTTGGCAATGTCATCGCGGCGATTATCCTACTGTTAGGCGCAAACCTGCTACTAAGCGCCAGTTTATTCCTATTCGCGTACTTACTCAAATCCTTAGTCGGCATCGATTTCTTTTCCGGCGATCGCCATCTTCCCGATATAATTAAAAGCATTTTCCAGTAAGTAGGGGCGCAAAGACTTGCGCCCTTTTCCCGCAGCAATGTGCGCCCGATTTCACCGTCAAATCTATTCCACAATTTTAGCTGTGTCAGTCCAGTCGTGGCATGGCACACCTAATCTTGTGGATTAGCATTACACCCAGAAAACTTAATAAATTAGGGGCTAAAGCCCCTACTACGAACCCAATTTATTCCCCAATTTTAGCTGTGTCAATCCAGTAGTGCGAGCGTCTCGCTCGCTACTGATTCGGCGAAATTTTAGCAGTAGCAAAATAATCGTGGCGAATATCGGGAAAACTAAGAGAAACCGCTTCATTGTTTCTCGCCCGGAAAACAGGGAAAAATACACCAGCCTTTTAATCCCTTGGCTTTTCCCCAAAAGGAACAAGAGGATGCCTAAAATTAAGGCACTGATATTACTCAAATTCCACGTCCAGCCCGGATAGGATTCTAAAAACGGAGAGATTTTAGCCAGTTGTGCAATGGCGGCACCGATGCCAAACAGCATAAACATGATGCTGATGACTCGACTAAAAATAGTGATGCGCCCTTCCAGCGCTTCAGTTTGGGGATAGAGGGTCATCCTTGATATTTCGCCAGTAAACGTTGATTGCTTTTCAAAGATTAACGTTTACACTATCACAGTTGTGCCAAGTAACCGTTACCATTGCTATGTATAATATTTAGGCAGTTCAGGGGCAATGCATGGATTGAATTCTTCCTCCTCCACACAAGCAGAACGGTTTCGGCGGCTTCAGAGTCAGTTGCGCGATCGCTCGTCTGGTATTGATCTGTTTGACCAGGACGATCGCGACATCTTGGTGGTGCCGTCTGTTACTGTTGATCAACGGGAATTGGCGAAGATTCCCGGTTTTCTGCACTATGAGGAACGGCTGTTATTTTCCCTGATTCGCCTACGCAATCCTCGCACCCGCCTGATTTATGTGACGGCGGTACCGCTATCGCCGATAGTGATTGATTATTACTTACAACTTTTACCCGGTATTCCCTTTTCTCACGCTCGTGAGCGTTTGATGCTCCTCTCCACCTATGACGCCTCACTCAAACCCCTCAGCCAAAAAATATTAGAACGTCCCCGCTTAATGGCGCGAATTCGTCAGGCGCTGCGTCCGCACAAGTCGTACATGGTCTGTTATAATTCCACCCAGCTTGAGCGAGAATTATCGGTAAAACTGGGTCTACCGCTTCTCGCACCTGACCCCGATTTACTCCACTGGGGAACCAAGAGTGGGAGTCGGGAAATTTTTAAACTCAGTGATGTTCCCCATCCCGATGGCTGCGAAACGCTGTGGACAGTGGACGAGTTGGTAGAAGCGGCGGCTGTGTTGTGGGAACGTCATCCCCACTTAAAGCGGATGGTGATTAAACTCAATGAAGGCTTTTCGGGGGAAGGAAATGCCATCCTGGATTTGAGAAAAATCCCCGACGCAGCACCAGGGAAAGCATCGCATGAGCAACGAGTTGCAGCTATCCACAAAGACTTAGAACATTTAGGCTTTCAGGCAAATAATGAAACCTGGACTGAATTTTCCAGTCGCATCCCAGAGTTAGGCGTGATTGTCGAGGTATTTATTGAAGGAGAGAACAAGCGATCGCCTAGTGTGCAAGGGTATATTACCCCGAATGGTGATGTGAAGATACTCTCCACCCATGATCAAATTTTAGGGGGTCCCGATGGTCAGATTTATCTAGGATGTCGATTTCCCGCCGATGCAGCCTATCGCTTACCCTTACAACAGATGGGAATTAAAGTGGGAGAAGCGTTGGCAGAAAAAGGTGCGATTGAACGATATGGCGTGGATTTTGTCGCTGTTCACCAGCCGGAGAAGGGGGAAGACGTTTGGGATTTACAGGCGATCGAAATTAACTTACGCAAAGGGGGAACCACCCATCCGTTTATGTCGCTGCGGTATTTAACCAATGGTCATTACGACGCCTCAACGGGTTTATTTCACAGTCAGCAAGGTCGCCAGAAATATTATATCGCTACCGATAATTTACAACGGGATCATTACCGAGGGTTAATGCCTAATGATCTGATGGATATTATCACCCATTATCGCCTACATTTTGATAGCAGTACCCGGACGGGGAATGTGTTTCATCTGATGGGCGCCCTCTCGGAGTTTGGCAAACTGGGATTAACCTGTATTGGTGATTCCCCTCCCGAAGCGGAGGCATTTTATAACCAGGTGATGCAAGTGTTAGATCACGAAACCACAGGGATTGATAATGACCAGTTTTCTTATCCCTGTGAACCCATTTCCTGGTTCTCTAAGTGATATCGAATCCGCTTGATTTGCGTGCCAATACAGCACGGTAGAGATCCCCCCAAACCCCCCTTTTTAAGGGGGGCTTACTTTGGGTTCATCTGAAAACAGCCAAGGCTTAATCAGGATAAAACCAACCCCTCAACCAAAGGTTGTACCGTTCCACCCCCACATACTACCCTTGGCATCAGCGAACTCAATATAAATTCGCTTAATCGGGACACCCAGCTTTTCACTAATCACCTGGCAAAAGTCTTGACTCATTGCCTGGGTTTGGGCTGGACTCATCGTGCCAATATTTTTGACTTCCATGTAGCAGGTTGGCTCAACGGTACCGCCAAATGTCATGGATACACCATCTTCAAATGCCGTCATCACATAGGATTCAGGTTTCCCTACATGCTGGGCTAGTTTACCGGAAAGGGTTTTGAGCAACCCTTCCACTAGGGTAGGTTCTGGATTACTGACAGATGATTGAACTTTAATCAGAGGCATAGGCTTGTTTTTTCAACTTCATTAGAACTGAGTTAGAACCATTTGGGATATGGGACAATTGGCGTTCAGTCTCTAGCCACCATATTGCCAACCGGTGCTTTCGAGTAAAAGCGGTTCTCCTTCCCGGTGAATACCTGCGGCAATCACTTCCCCCACATAAACACTGTGATCTCCCTTTTCCACCGAATCGACTACTTTACATTCGATGTAACCGAGGGAGTCAGAAATGATCGGACAGCCTGTCGCTTCTCCTTCATAAAATTCCACATCCTCGAACTTATTCCCAACCCGGCTTTGGGGTTTAAAGAATTTCGCCGCCATGTCTTTTTGTCCACGTTCTAGGAAGCTGATGCTGAACACACCATTTTTTTTCAGCATTTCGTGAGAACCTGTCTCTCTCTTAATACAATTAACCACCAGTGGCGGTTCAAAGGAAGACTGCATCAGCCAACTTACAGTGAAACCGTTTAAGTTATCACCGTCTTTGACGCCGCAGATATATAGACCATGCGGAATCTTACGCAGCATCTTTTTTTTCGCTTGTTCGTCTAGCAAGGCATCCTCTCCCTAGTTGCACAGATATGGCATTCAGTTTACCAAGAGGTTAGGGGTTTTGGGTGCAGGGGAGAGTGTTGACCCTTCACGACCTTCGAGGGAACATGGTTTGTAGGGGCGGGTTTTACTACTATCGTTTCTTTTTGACCCCGATGTGACTAAACCCGCCCTGAGTGAGTGTTAAATTAACTTCCCCAGCTTTCAGACGCGCCATGGCGCGTCTCTACATTACCCTCCCACAACAGACAAGCTAATGAGAACGCCAGGTTTTGCGAACTCGACCTAAAATCCTTTTCCGTGAGAAATTCCGCTTAAACTTCTTAAATTCACCCGCATCTAACCAGACACCGTGACACTGGGGGCATTTTTCATACCAGATACTATACCGATCAATATCAATCATGCGAAACATCGTCGCGCCACAGCGAGGACAATACACATCGTCATCTACTTGATCAAATTGATGTCCCGTTTCTGGATCTCCAATATCCAAACTCTCGGAGTCTTTAATCCGCTTGAGTTTTTCAGCTTCCAGAGAATCAAACCAAATTCCTTTGCAGTTGCAGCAGCGATCAATTTCTATGCCACCATGAGTGATAGACTCTAAGCTTGCACCACATTTAGGACAGACGCTTGGCTTCATAGTTGACTAGGGAACAGGGAACAGGCAGGCAATACAATACTATACTCGCAGAGTTAATGATAGGAATTTTAACGCCATCGTTAGCCTGTTGGGTTTCGCTTACCCCCAGCTCCCCCAGCTTCCCCAGCTCCCCCAACTCCCCCAGCTTCCCCAGCTTCCCTATCTCCCCTCGCGGCGAAAGAGGTGGGAGTGTTCTGGATGGTAAAGGCGGGAACGTGTTCCTACTTTGGTATCTTGGCTAGATATTGTCTCTGGTAAAGACCAGGGTGTTTTTAAGGCGGGACTAATAATATAAAGTGTTGTCCGAATTAGATTTTCCTGGTGAGTGAGTGCTGCCATTTGCTCTAGAGGGACAAGCCACATTTTTTCATCTGACCAACTAATCCGGAAACAGACAGCAACGGGGGTATTTGCTGGATAATGTTGCATCAGTTTGGCTTGGGCAGCGTCTATATGACGGGCGCTGAGATACAGACAAAGACTGGCTTGATGGGCGGCTAGAGAGGCTAATTCTTCTGACTCGGGTACGGCTGAGGCTCGACCACTAATGCGTGTCAGGATAATGGTTTGTACCACGTCCGGCACGGTAAGTTCAACGCCTAGTTTAGCTGCCGCCGCTTGGTAAGCACTAATACCAGGAATCACTTCAAAGGGAATTTCCGCCTCGGTAAGGGCTTGCATTTGCTCGTGAATGGCGCTGTATAGACTCAGATCACCCGAATGCAGACGAACGACGGATTTTTGCGATCGCACTCGTTCAATCATCAGGGGTAAGATGTCTTCTAGGGTTTTATTCCCAGTTCTGATAATTTCTGCATCAGGACGGGTTTCCTGCAAAATTTGTGATGGTACTAAGGAGTCGGCAAATAAAATCACATCTGCTTTTTGCAGCATTTTCAACGCTTTAACGGTTAATAACTCCGGATCTCCAGGTCCAGCACCAATAATGTAGACGGCTGGGGCTAGGGAAGGGAGAGGGTTTTGAAGTTGAGTAGAGTCAGAACTTTGATACATATAAATTTCCGGATCAGGTTCATAGAGATAAGAAGAAAGAAATGGTAGATGCACCCTGGTTCAGTCCTAGAGATTTTTTCTCTGGGGCTTTTGTTATTTTTAGGCGACTTTTCCGGATTAGGTTCATAGGGATAGGAAGAAAGAAATGGTAGATGCACCCTGGTTCAGTCCTAGAGATTTTTTCTCTGGGGCTTTTGTTATTTCTAGGCGACTTTTCCGGATCAGGTTCATAGGGATAAGAAGAAAGAAATGGTAGATGCACCCTGGTTCAGTCCTAGAGATTTTTTCTCTGGGGCTTTTGTTATTTCTAGGTGACTTTTCCGGATTAGGTTCATAGGGATAAGAAGAAAGAAATGGTAGATGCACCCTGGTTCAGTCCTAGAGATTTTTTCTCTGGGGCTTTTGTTATTTTTAGGCGACTTTTCCGGATTAGGTTCATAGGGATAAGAAGAAAGAAATGGTAGATGCACCCTGGTTCAGTCCTAGAGATTTTTTCTCTGGGGCTTTTGTTATTTTTAGGCGACTTTTCCGGATTGGGTTCATAGGGATAAGAAGAAAGAAATGGTAGATGCACCCTGGTTCAGTCCTAGAGATTTTTTCTCTGGGGCTTTTGTTATTTTTAGGCGACTTTTCCGGATTGGGTTCATAGGGATAAGAAGAAAGAAATGGTAGATGCACCCTGATTTAGTCCTAGAGATTTTTTCTCTGGGGCTTTTGTTATTTTTAGGCGACTTTTCCGGATTGGGTTCATAGGGATAAGAAGAAAGAAATGGTAGATGCACCCTGATTTAGTCCTAGAGATTTTTTCTCTGGGGCTTTTGTTATTTCAGTTAAACTGTTCGGCATTTAAACCTTAATGTCAAGAATTGCGGAATCCTTGTCTTAGGATGAGCGTCTTGCTCACTATTAAGTAGAATTCCACTGACTTAAAGCTGGTGGGCAATGCCCACCCTACGGTACTTTTGTTATTCTCCACCTCACGGTATTTTGGAGTTTGTTAAGAGTGCGGCAGGTCTCAGTTTAAACTTGTAGATGGTATTCTAGCGTTAAATTGACACCAATAAACCCTGTGCTACTCAGATACCGTATCCCATTGCTGATTTTCCGGTGGTACAACATCTGGGAGAGGACGACGGAACCAGTAGAGCCATACTAAACCTGCCAATCCCAAGAGAATTGACACTAAACTGACAATTTGAGCAATGCGTAAAGGTCCGACCATCAGGCTATCCGTTCGTAATCCTTCAATCCAAATGCGACCTGCACTATAACCCACCAGATAAATTAGTGCCAATGTGCCAACTTTCAGGTGCGGTTTTCGTTTCAAATCCCGAAAAAATAAGGTGATCAGTATGGCAAAAATCAATAAATTCCACAGCGACTCATAAAGAAACGTGGGATGGAAATATTGATAATTGATGTACCCTGGAGGGCGCTGTTGGGGAGGAATATACAGTTTCCATGGTAAATTTGTGGGACTGCCAAAGGCTTCTGAGTTAAAGAAATTACCCCAACGTCCAATAGCTTGCCCCAAAATTAGCGAAGGAACAACCAAATCGGCTAATAACCAAACCGATAGTTTCTGAATCCGGGCAAAAATGATCGTGGCGACAAGTCCACCCAAAATAGCACCGTGAATGGCGATACCCCCTTTCCAAATTGCAATAATATCTTCCGGGCGTTGGGCGTATTGTTCCCATTCAAACAAGACATAGTAAAGTCTGGCACAGGGAATTGCCCCAATCACTAACCAGATGGCTAAATCTGCGATCGCGTTTGGATCAACGTTACGGCGCTTGGCTAAATATTGGGACAGACTGACTCCAATTAATACGGCTGAAGCAATTAATAAACCGTACCACCGGATCGTCAGTGGTCCTAGCTTCACCAGAATCGGTCCTGGAGAGGCAAATTGAAACGCCAGGATCAGGGAAGGTATGGCTTGCAGCATTTGGGTATAGCGGAGAGTGAATTAAAAATGGTCAATGTATTTGCGTGAGTTCCCAGGCTCAACTTTACCATCCCATTGTTCCGGGTTCACCCTTGAATGGTCCAACAATATCCTTGGTGATCCATCCCCCGTAGAAGTCCCCTGGCTGAGATTGGACTAATTCATCATCGACATAGCAGGCGTCCATTTTACTGGCATAAAAGCTAACGTGATCTTTAATCGAGGAAAATTCTGGAGTTGGCTGAGGATAATACCAGGCGGCATTGGCAGCCCGCTTGTCACCCACCACAACGTCGGCGTATCCAGCCATTCCCTTCCATTCACAAAAACTTTTACGCCCTGTCTTCGCTAAATGTTCCAGCTTGATGTCTTCCGGTGGGATGTAATAGCAGGGAGGATGGCTGGTTTCCAATACCCGTTTTGCCCGTCGGGTATCTGCGATCGCGATCCCGTTAAAGATTATCCGAATATGCTTGGTTGTCTCCTCTAGGCGAGGAGGACGTGGATAATCCCAGACCGATTCTTGACCAGGTTCAGGAGTAATACGATTGGGTTTCACGGTTTAGCTGTTTTCTCTAATGAGACGGCAGATTAGATGCTGTAGGTCTATGTATGTGTTGATAATGTTACCAGTTTATCGAAAATTTTTCTAATCAATGCTCACCCTGATCAATTCTGAGCCGTTTTATCCTCACTCAATCAATTAATCGACCCTTGGTGTTGACGAGCTGTTTATTGATCAAATACTCAAGCAAATCTTAACCTTTTCCTTATCCGTCATATCCCCAATTAAACGCTGTAAAGGAGGAGGAAGTTCTTTGATTAGAGTTGGTACAGCAAAAATCTGCTCTTGTTCTAAACGTTCTGGGTTTTCGTAGATGTCGATTATTTCCAGTTCATAACGTCCTTTTAGGTGTTCCTCACAGATACTTTTTATATTTTTAACCGCTTGGATCGATTTGAAACTATTTTGAGCAACATACAAACGAAAAACATAAGTTTGTACCTCCAGGTTAGCAAAGGAATCTAAACTAGATTGAGAGTTTTCGATTAACTCCGACGACTTGTCATTATTTTTGTCGAAATCATTCATGACGATGCTATTTCGCCTCCCTATAATACTAATCTAGTCATTGTACCGTGACTTACTCTAAAACTGATCTGCTAAAGGATTCATTTTTTTTTGATCATGTATTATGTATTGCTTATTAATTCTTATTCTCACATCTCCTCTAGGGAATCATAATCACGTATCTGCGCCCTTAGTCGGCGATCCTGGAGCAGTGTTTTATCCCGCAACTTCTCTTGCTGAATCATTTGCTCGATTTCTTCTTTTTGAGTTTCAAATTCAGCTTGCAACGCTTGAATCTGAACTTCCATAATCTGGCGTTTGCGTTCGATTTCATGTTGCTTACGTTCAATGGCTTGTCGGCGAACTAATGCCTCTGCCTTTTCTTGTGATTCTTGGATGGTTCGTGCGGTTCCCGCCATTACACCACCGACTCCCAGATACACATCAACCAATTGCACTCCCGTATCGGTCAACCGAAATTCACGGACTTGATGAGAATGTTTCATCCCGCGAGATTTCAGGACAAACAGTAAACGATTGCGTTCGCCGCTACTTTCCTCATCCCGCAACAACAACCATGTATCCATTAACGAGGAAATACCCAGATCCGTCTGTTCTAGGGGATTACCACCTAAGTTTAAATGAGTCAAAACCGTAGTAATTTGATGCGTTTTAAAGAAATCAACGAGACGCATCATAAAGGATTTGACTTGCATATAGTTGCCGATATCCGTCAGATTCGATATCGGATCGATGATCACAACGTTGGGTTTAAACTCATTAACAAAATGGTGAATTTTGACTAAATGCATCTCTAACCCATAAAAGGTTGGGCGCATGGCTTGAATTTTCAACAAACCTTTTTGTACAGATGGGTCTAAATCGATGCCAATTGATCGCATATTGCGGATGATCTGGCTAGGCGATTCCTCGAAGGCAAAGTAGAGACATCGTTCTCCCCGCAAGCAAGTTGCCTCAGCGAAATGGGCGCATAGTGAACTCTTACCTGTTCCCGCCGTACCGGAAATAAGAACACTACTTCCACGAAAATAGCCTTCACCTCCCAGCATGGTATCTAAGCGCTCAACACCTGTAGATATCCGTTCATTGGATACCTGGTAATCTAATCCCACAGAGGTGAGGGGTAATACAGAAATTCCGTCATCTTCAATCAGGAATGGATATTCGTTTGTACCATGTCTAGAACCGCGATACTTGACAATATGTAACCGTCGTGTTGCCAGTTCATTGATGATCCGTTGATTGAGGAAGATGACACAATCGGAAACATATTCTTCTAAACCCTGACGAGTGAGCGTATTTTGACCACTTTCACCCGTAATAATTGCCGTCACGCCCTTTTCCTTCAGCCAAAGAAACAGTCGCCGCAATTCAGAACGCACGATCGCGTTATTTTGCAATCCGGCAAATAAAACCTCTAGGGTGTCTAAGACAACCCGCTTGGCGTTAATTGAGTCAATGGCATAACCGAGACGAATAAATAAGGCTTCGAGATCATATTCGCCAGTTTCTTGGATTTGAGTGCGATCAATATGCACATAATGAATCGTCAGTTTCTTTTGATCGGCTAATGCTGTTAAATCCCAACCGAAGGAAGCGACATTCTGCGTCAGTTCATCGGGCGACTCTTCAAAGGAAATGAAAACACCTGGTTCCTGATACTCCGTGGCACCATGTACCAGAAATTCCATTGCCATCAGTGTCTTACCGCAGCCGGCTTTGCCGCATAGTAATGTAGGACGCCCTTGGGGTAATCCACCATTGGTAATTTCGTCAAGTCCCTGGATGCCAGTTGGACATTTATTCAGCTTGGTTTGGTGTGTCTTTGTCATTTGTCATCCGTTTATGTCTTATGTCCTTGGGAAGGGTTTGAGGAATATTTACAGGACTTAATCGAGTTAGGTTTATCTCCATCAACCTACTTAGAGAGAATTTGGCAATTTTAATTGAGTCCATATTCTCTCGGTTGATTCGTTCTTCATTTTATCTCTATGGTTTCCTACCCCAACTCTTACTGAGGCGGTAGAATTAGATCTAGACCCGACTGTCTCAATCTCACCTCTATTCCCGCTAATCGTCTTGACAAAAGCAACAATCTGTGAAAATAAAGAATCATCAGACTTATGGCTTACTCCGTCACCTCGTCCTCCCATTCCCCCGTATCCCCAGAAAAGAGTCAGCTAAATGGAACCAAAACACCGCTATTAGGGGCAAGTTTGGCTGAGTTAACCCAGTGGGTAGAACAGCAAGGACAACCTGCCTATCGGGGACGCCAGCTTCATAACTGGATTTATCAAAAAGGGGCGCGACGCCTTAGTGAGATTTCAGTCTTTTCCAAGTCATGGCGGCAAGCCTTAGTTGATGTCCCCATTGGTCGCTCTACTCTACATTATCGTTCTCAGGCTCCCGATCGCACGGTCAAATATTTGCTGCGGTTGGCAGATGGTAATATTATCGAAACCGTCGGGATTCCCACCGCTAATCGGTTAACGGTTTGCGTTTCCTCCCAAGTCGGTTGTCCCATGGCGTGTGACTTTTGTGCGACGGGGAAAGGCGGATTTACCCGGAATCTCCAACCTCATGAGATTGTTGATCAAGTTTTGACGGTTCAGGAGGATTTTGGGCAACGGGTGAGTAATGTTGTATTTATGGGCATGGGAGAACCTTTACTAAATTTGGAGGGGGTTCTCGCGGCTGTGCGATCGCTCAATCAAGATATTGGCATCGGTATGCGATCGCAGACGATCTCCACCGTAGGCATTCGCGATCGCATTCGTCAACTAGCAGAACACAAACTGCAATTGACATTTGCGGTTAGCCTCCACGCTTCTAATCAGCAACTACGCGAACAACTGATTCCCAGTGCCAAACGCTATCCATTAACTGATTTGTTACAGGAATGTCGGGATTATGTCAAGATAACCGGACGCCGAGTGACCTTTGAATATATCCTTTTAGCCGGACTCAATGACCAACCCGAACATGGAATAGAATTAGCTCAACACCTACGCGGATTTCAGAGTCACGTTAATTTGATTCCCTACAATCCGATTAGCGAAGTGGATTATCAGCGTCCTAGTCCCCGGCGAATTCAAGCCTTTGTTGAGACATTAAAACAGCATAACATTGCCGTCAGTGTGCGTCGTTCTCGCGGTTTAGAAAAAGACGCCGCCTGTGGACAATTAAGGGCTTCGACGGTTTGATAAAAGCAAGGCAGGAGGCAGAGGGTAGAAGCCAGAAGACCATTACACAATCCTTAAAAACATGCAAACATTAGAAAGCTGCCAGTCGGTTCTGAACGCAGGGAAAACGACAACCGAAACAGCGTTACAATTATTTGACGCTCTCGAACCCGTAGATTTAGACTTTATGATTGGTCGTTGGCAAGGATCTGGACTTCATACCGATCACCCGATGGATGGCTTCTTAGAAACATTGAATTGGTATGGAAAAGAATTTGTTGATCCTGAGACAGTTCACCCATTGTTATTTTTAGATAGCCAGGGAAAAATTTTTAAGGTTGCGCCCAATCCCACGGCAATTAACGTACTTTTTAATTTGCCAATTCTCAAAAATGACTCTCTGAAACCTTGGCTAAGGTTGACGAATTCCTTACTGAAACCATTAGTGGAAACAGAAGAAAGCCAAGCCAGACTCCGAATGATGAACTATCGCGGAAAAGTCAGTGCCACGATGATCTATGATTATTTGCCGATTAATGACTCGTTTCGGAAAGTAGATGACAATACTGTGTTAGGAATTATGGATTTGAAACGCTCACCCCAACCGTTCTTTTTTGTGCTTAAGCGCCGTGTCACCCATTAATAATATAGCAATCGCCATAGCGGTTAGGACGCATCATTTGATAGGTTAGTTAACCTTATGTCCAGAAACCGTAGGGGCGCACAGACATGCATTGGTGTCAACTTAAGCTCAACCCCTCACCCCCAGCCCCTCTCCCAACCCTCACAAGGGTAGGTTTTTTAAGATTGCGGTTCAGGTTAGACTTGGAAGACAGGTAGACCATCACTTCGACTTCGCTCAGCGACCGTAGACAAGGAAGAGTGAGAACGAAAAATAGGGCGTTTCGGCTTTTAGAAGTTAGTTTGACCGAACCGAATTCTGTACGGTTTTTCCCCCTTGTCTTCTTTCCTTCCTTGTCCCCTTGTCTTGTCTCCACCCTTAAATAAAAAACCTACACCTGTCAGCTCTCCCAACCCCCCTCGTTCCCCCCTGCGAGGAGGGATGACTAAGGATGCTTCGCTTTTTTTGCACGGGAGAGGGGAGTAAGAGAATCCGATCCCCCTTCTCCCCACGGTGGGAGAAGGGGTTAGGGGATGAGGGGGAAAATGTCGAGAAGTAGATAGACACAGCTTAAAACCTTGCCAGCATTGGTTTTCTACCTTAAGTTGACACCAATGACAGACGTGCGCCCGATTCAGGGGTAGCATCCTTCATCAGTATGGCATCACCTTGCTCAGGGAAAATGTACCCTTGCTTCCCCATCTTCCCCCGCTCCCCCTCACCACAGCACTTATTCAGCAATCCCTAACTAGGATTCGTCGCCAGTTTGAATCCCAGGGCTTTTTTCTTCATCGTCTGGAAAATATTGTAGAAGCCATTGGCACGAGAGGGGGTTAAGCTGACATTTAAGCCGGTTTCTTGGATAAACTCTGGGGACACGTCCACAATGTCCTCTGGGGGGAGTCCATTCAATCCTTCAATTAGCAGCGCCACTAGCCCTTTGACTAACTGGGCATCTGAATCCCCTTGATACCATACCTTTCCGTCTTCTAGGTTGGCAGTGATGTAAACCTGGGAAACGCAGCCTTGGACTTTATTTTCCGGTGTTTTGTCTGCTTCTGGCATATCCTGAAGCTTCTTGGCATACCAGAGAAGCTGTTCATACCGTTGTTTAGGATTCGTCCGTCGCTTAAATCGCTGCACAATTTTGGCGAGGGAATCGGGTAGAGGGGTTGAGGTTGATGACATACCCAGTATTCAAGACCTACTGTTCACATTTATCCTAACAAGACTTATGCAATTCTACTCATGCAACCCAGAAAACAGAAGTCAATCCTTAGTCAGGGCGGGTTTAGTTATAGCAGTAGACACATCGATTAGGACTTTCGGCACCATTGTAGAGACGCGCCATGGCGCGTCTCTACATAAATGATGTGTCCTAACCGCTATGGCGGTTGCTATACATCTGGGTGAGGTCAAAAACGATAGTAGTGAAACCCGCCCTTACACACTTGGTTAGGGCGGGTTTTGCACAAACGTTATCATCAATAGCGACAAGAGATTCCCTAAACCCGCCCCTACGCACTCAACACTGTTGGCTAATCGAGTTTCCGTTATTCTAGATCACTTAACCACGAGTGGTATTCCAAAGCAAATTGTGGACAATCTCTACTGGCTGGATCAGATTCAACCGTCACAACGTTCCCTGGTGGGAGAGAAAGCCTTTGGCTTAAGTCAACTTGGGCAACAAGGGTATCCGGTTATTCGCGGCTTTGTGATTCCAGCGATCGCGTTTTGGCAAGTCATCGCTGATTTAAGTCAATCAGAACCCTTGTTAGCCGATTTACCGCAGTCCTCGTTGTACGTGAATGTTGATAATCCCCGTCAGTTGCAACAGGTTGCTCAACATATTCGCCAAGTGATTACCTCTGCCACTGTATCAGACGGTTGGCGATCGCATATTCTGGAGGCAGGGTCAACTCTAGACGCCCCCGCCCTGATTTTACAGCCATCTGTGTCATTTCCTGAGGTGCGATCGCGGACGCCGATGTCTACTCATCCGGTTAACCGCGAGGATTGGGCTGAGTTTGCGCCGATTCCAGAACTTTTAGCATCTCATTATTGCCGCAAACAGCCGGATGCTCTGATCCAGACTTTAAAGCAGGTGTGGGCAGAATTGTTTCGAGCCAAAAGCTTATTTTACTGGCAACGGGTTGGCATGGGACTAGATCAGATTAATTTAGCGGTTCTGGTACAACCGATCTATGACACTTTAGCCTCTGGCGTTCTCCAGGCGAAATCTGATTTCTGTCAGATCCAAGCAACCTGGGGACTAGGGATAGCGATTACTCAGGGTAAAGTCTTACCGGATACCTATCAAATCGCGATTCCCACCGATCAACTTTTGCTAAGTCAACCAGGAAACAAAACCCTCGCCTATCGGCTGAATCCGGAACCGACAGGAAATGCCGTGCAAGCTTATCCCCTCAGCCAAGGAGAACAGCAGCAGTCTGTTTTGGACGATAACGCTTGGCAACAGATTATGGCGTTATCCAGAAAACTGCAAACCCAATTTAATCTCCCCTTTTCTTTTGACTGGACTCTTTGTAAAATTCCCAACACGACAGAACCTCAACTATACGTGACTCAATTTCGCCCTCAGTCGGCTTCTTCTGCTGAATCATTCCCCTCCCAACCTCAGTCACTGCGAGGATTATCGGCGGCGTCTGGACAAGTAACAGCCGTGGCGCAAGTGATGATTGGGGAGGAACAAAATTGGCAGGCTATCCCCCCAGATCGAATTTTAGTGACTCAAACGATTGCTCCCGATTGGCTACCTATATTAAGACAAGCCGCAGGGGTGGTGACGGAACAGGGGGGAATGACGTCTCATGCGGCAATTGTGGCGAGAGAATTGGGGATTCCAGCGGTGGTTAATGTCCCTGGGATTACCCAATTGGTACAAACGGGGGAGGTACTGTTGGTGGATGGCGATCGCGGCGAAATTCAACGTTTAGCCAGGGATGCTAAACAGCTTGGAGAAGCCGTAGATGTCGCTATTGAGAAGCAGGAAACCGTTGCTGATGCCCCATCACCGAGGCAGTATAACCGATTTCCGATCGCGACTCAATTGTTGGTGAATCTCAGCCAAACCCAATCTCTGGAACGAATTCGGGATTTACCCATTGATGGGATTGGCTTATTGCGATCGGAATTGATGATTTTGGACGTATTGAATAATCAACCCCCCCAGGAATGGTTGCGACAGGGGCGGAAACAGGAGTTAATCACCCGGCTAGCCCAATTGATCATGCAGTTTGCAGCAGCGTTGATGCCACGACCTGTATTTTATCGTTCCCTGGATTGGGGTGAAGCGGAATTGATCCATGGGGATACGTCGAATGTGAATGGTTCAACCTTATCGGTGGTGAATGCGATGTTGGGGCGGCGGGGGACTTATCGTTATTTACATGATCCGACGAGTTTTGATTTGGAACTGGCGGCGTTACATCAACTTTATGCTCAGGGGTATAGTAATGTTCAGTTAATGTTGCCATTTGTGCGGACGGTTGAAGAGTTTGTCTTTTGTCGCCGTCGGGTGGAACAAGCGGGATTAATGGATAATCCTCATTTTCAACTTTGGATTATGGCAGAAGTGCCATCGATACTATTTTTACTGCCGGATTATGTTAAAGCGGGGGTGCAGGGAATCTCGATTGGTACGAATGATCTGACGCAATTGTTATTAGCTGCCGATCGCAATTTGGGGGAGTTAGGTTCAACGTTAGATGGACGCCATCCCGCCGTTATGGGAGCGATTAAGCAGTTGATCGATATGGCAAAGGGGGCGGGGATTCCTTGTGCAATATGTGGTCAAGCCCCAGCCCAGTATCCGGAAGTAGTGGAATCCTTGGTGGAATGGGGGATTCAGTCTATTTCTGTGGATGTCAGTGATGTGGAAGCGACTTATCATGCGATCGCTCGCGCAGAACAACGGTTACTTTTAGAGGCTGCACGGCGCTCATTAGACGGATGAGAATTCAACTGGATAGGATATGAGATGGTTATTGTCCCGATTAACTGATCAACAGGTTAGGAAACCCATTCCCTCGGTTCACCCAGGTTGGTTGTTAGCCTGGGGGCAATTTCGCGCTGAACCCCCTGATTGTACGTTATTAATTCCTAACCAGTTAGCGGTAACGCAGATTCAACCCGCTTTTAGTCCTCAAGCAGAGTATGGGGTGGTGGGGGATATTTGGTTAAGTAATTCTGCCCGATTATTGCAACAGGTGGGAATTGAACCTGGGGAGTGGCGGGGAACCGATCAAGCGTTGGTGGCGCTGCTGTGGGAACGCTGGGGACAAGATTGTTTAGAGTATCTGGAAGGGGTATTTGGACTAGCGATTTGGCATCAACCGAGTCAGAGGTTGTGGTTGGTGCGCGATCGCGTCGGCGGTCGGACGTTATATTATACGACTGTGGGTTCCTCTTGCTGGATTGCGCCTCGGTTAAGAACCCTGCGCCCCCACCATTCAGCCGACTTAGATTTAGTCGCCCTGCGGGATTATTTATCTTGTGCTTTTGTCCCTGGAGAACGCACGCTTTGGCAACAGGTGCGGGAATTGCGCCCAGGTACGGTGTTGCAGTTACCTGATGGACAACCCAACTATTACTGGCAACCACAAGAGCACATTGCCCATCCTCAGCAAAGTTTAGCATGGCACTCTCAGCAGTTGCGATCGCGCCTCGATCAGGTGGTTCAAGAGTACTTACCTATCAATGAACCGGTGGGGGTTTATTTATCGGGGGGATTGGATTCCAGTTGCATCACCGCACTCGCCGCTAAGTTTCATCAGCATCCGGTTCATACCTACTCGATTCATTTTGGCGCAGATTGTCCCAATGAATTAGAATTTTCCAATTTAGTTGCCCACCATTGCCACACGCAACACCATATCTTAGAAATTACCCCAGAACAGATGTGGCAGCAATTACCGATAACCATGGCACAGTTGGATGATCCGATTGGTGATCCGTTAACAGTTCCCAATTATTTGTTAGCGCAACTGGCAAAGGAAACGGTTAAAGTTATTCTCAATGGCGAAGGGGGAGATCCCTGTTTTGGTGGACCGAAAAATCAGCCCATGTTACTCAAGCAGTTATATGGTTCTCCGGAAAATAATCCTAATTTAGTAGTGGCTTATTTGAACTCCTTTAAAAAATGTGCTCCAGATTTGCCGAAGTTGTTTAAACCGGAAATCTGGGACGCGGTTAAATCTGTGCCATCTGTCTTTGAGGCGGATCTGTTGTCCTCGGCACAGTATTTGAATCGGTTAATGGGACTGAATATTAAATTTAAAGGGGCAGATCATATTTTAACCAAGGTGAATAATCTGACTCGTTCCGCTGGATTAGATGGGCGTTCTCCTTTATTTGATCAGCGCATTGTACAAATGGCAATGGAGATCCCGCCGGAATATAAACTTGCCGGAAATCAGGAGAAAGCCGTTCTCAAGCAAGCGGTTGCGGATATCTTACCTAGGGAAATTATTCAGCGACCCAAAAGCGGGATGATGGTTCCAGTGCAGTTTTGGTTCCGCCATTATTGGCAACGACAAACCAAGGCATTGTTGTTGTCCAAAAAATCGGCAATATCGCCGTATTTGAATCAGTCATTAATTCGCGATTGGATTGAGTATCGTGGAGATACATGGAGACGATATGGGGTTAAACTTTGGTTGCTGGTGAGTTTAGAATATTGGCTGAATTGATGTGTTTGGGTTGGGGGCAAATGGGTGACATCGAGATTGTATTTTTTTAACGCAGAGGACGCAGAGGAAAACGCAGAGGTACGCGGAGGGGGTTAAAGGTTGGCGTGGCAGATTTTAGGGGATTCTGGAAAAAGCGGAAATGATATGATTTGTTATTGTGATTTGCTGAAACTGCATCTATTTAAGGTAACAATGATTCTGGTGATTGCTACAAATAATTATATGACTCACAACTTGGGGCGGGTTTTATAATATCAGGGTGTCCAAAGACGATAATAGCTAAAACTGCCCCGACAAGACGTGCCATGGCGTGTCTCTACCGTACTTTTTCACCCCCTTCAATGCGGCTCAACTCTCCCACCTATTTTACTCTTCTCTTACTCATGAACATTGTTTTAGGAGTATTCGTTTTTCATTATGGTTTATCTATCAGTTATATTGATGCCGTTTATTTTGTCGTCACGATTGTCACGACAATTGGGTTCGGGGATTTTAATTTAGCTGCTGCACCGTTAGGAATTAAAATTTATGGGATATACCTGATGTTATCAGGGGCTGGGGGCTATGCCATTCTATTTAGTTTAGTGGTGGATCGGTTAATTAAGAATAAGCTCTTGGAGATAACAGGAAAAAAAACGTATAAGATGGAAAATCATGTAATTATCTGCGGCTTTGGTAAAGTTGGACAAAAGATACTCGACACGTTGTTATTGTTAGGGGATTCGGTTCTGGTTATTGAGAAAAATGAAGAGACACAGATTGATCTCCTACAAAATCAAAATATTCCTTATATTATTGGGGATATTTGTCAAGCCGAAACCCTAACGAAAGCAGCGGTTGCTAAGTGCAAAGCCATTATTTTTTGTACGGATAATGATTTAGCGAATTTAGAAGGTGCATTAACCGCGCAGGAAATTGAGCCAAATGTGCGGATAGTATTGAGAATTTATGACCAAACCTTAGCCCGAAAAATTCAGAATGGATTTAATCTTAAACTGGTGTTTTCCACATCCACATTAGCCGCACCGACATTTGCCCAAGCCGCCCATGATGAAAATATTATTAGTACCACACGGGTGCAAAATGAGGTATTTTTAACCACAAAAATTTTGATTACATCCCAGAGTCAGTTGGATGGGATACGCTTTGCTGAGTTACAGAATCAGTTAGAAGTGGCGGGGTTAGTGTTATATAAAGCCAATGGGCGGCAAATTCGATTTCCCCAAGCCGATGAGGTATTACAGGGAGGTGATGAGATGATTGTTACGATTAGTCGAGACAGTTATAAAACGATTAAACGGTTGAATAAACGAAAACAATAAAATTAGTAACTATAGGAAATCCCCGCTGTAGCAATAGCAAAACCCAACAGGCTAATACCAAATCCGGGTTAGCCACCCCCGTTATAACCCAGTCCGCGCAGGCGGACTTTGTTTGTGTAGCTGCGGTTTCAACCGCCCAGCTTTCTTTTTAACCAAAACTGTCGGATGCAACTAAATAAACATCACTACTACTACTCTCACTCTCAACATCTATAAATACTGAATCTCTCCCCCCTGTGCTAATTTGACTCCGGTTAATTCCTTGAGTCACTATCTGTAATAGCCGTTGCGGTGTAAATGATTCCAACTCGACAAAATTACCGGATTTTAACCAGGCAAATTCCTCACCTGATAAGTCTAGTCGTGCCACTAACCCTAATTGTTCCGCCTCTTCTGCTGACTGTGGGGAGGATTGAATAAAAAGATTGCGACTATTTAAGACATGACGGGGAAGTAATCCTAAATCATAAATGGTGACGGTACTATCAGCAAACCAATTGGAACTTGTTTGCAGGTTATGAATCAGGGTGATACCATGAGGACTGGCATTATGTAGGGCGTAAACCTTTAATTCGGGATTGCGTCTCAGCATGTCTAATACCGTTGAAAAAATGCCTTGGGGATACCCAGTAATACTTAGCACCGCACAGTTATTTTCAAAGTGAAAATTATTAGCAATCAGCAGTTGAGCAATGGTAGCACTATCGCAAACGACAACTCTGTCAAAACTATAAGCGGTGATATCCGGATTAATGGATGTGGGTAAACGTTCCTGATTCGGAGGAGGTAATAGTGGCTCAACTGTACCATTAATTTGTTGCCAACGTTCTAACCAAGTTTGGAATTGACTGGGTGTGACGGAAAAACTTTGGGACAATGTGCTTTGACGACGCAACTGGCGAATTCCTAAATAGAACGATAACATCCCGACAATAATAGTGATAGCGAATTTAAAAAAAATCAGCCAATCACTTCCACTACCCTCTATGGGAGAGAATAAAAGGGATAAAATTCCATAAGCGAGGAGAAATCCACCAATAACTTGTAAAAATCGGGCATTGCGATTACGGATTTTTCGAGGCGTACTGGCAGAATTACTTATTCTGTAACAGGCAAAAATCAATAGCGGAATCCCGATGTAAGGTATAAT